>NZ_CAXAQF010000007.1:0-234723 GCF_963970735.1 Pseudomonas sp. RA_35y_Pfl2_P32 | reverse complement strand
CACCTCTTTTTCAACTCCTTTCGCGCTTCGATGAACTGAAGCAACCTGCTGCCGAAAACTGCTTAACTCATTGTTTTCCAAGGAGTTTTCCGTTTCGACTGCGCCGGAAGTGGGGCGAATTATAGACATTCAGAATCTGCCGTCAACTGCTAATTTGGTTTTTCTATCAAAACCCGGGAGCCATCCTCATTTCCGGCTCTCTATATATAGAAGAACAATCTCCTGCCCCTGCTTGCCCGCGCCATCACCGCCATCGATGTTCACCATCGACCCAATGAAATTCTCTTAAAAATCCTGACGCGTAACATTGGCTCCATACCCAACAACGACATCCCCGGAGCACATACTCATGAAACGCCACATCATCCTCAGCCTCGCTTTCTCCGTAATGGCCGCTAATGCATTCGCTGGCAATCTGGCACAACCCGTCACCGCTGCGCAGCAGCCAGCCGTGATTGCCGAAGGTGGCTCCGATCGCCTGCAACAGAACCGTATCGTCGAAGGTGGCTCCGACCGCCTGCAACAGAACCGTGTCGCCGAAGGTGGCTCCGACCGCCTGCAACAGAACCGTGTCGCCGAAGGTGGCTCCGATCGCCTGACCCAGAACCGTGCATGAGTTGCCGGCCCGCAACACTCAACAAAAAAGCCCGGCATGCGCTGCCGGGCTTTTTTTCGTCCGCTGCCAGCCCTAACCCGTACCCGCGCGCTTCATGCAGCGCTGATAACGCTCATCGACACGCTTGGCAAACCAGGCGGTGGTGAGCTTGCGGGTGATTTTCGGGCTCTGGAGTTCGATCCCTGGCAAAACCGCCCTGGGTAGCGACTTGCCTTGAGCCTTTTCGGCCAGCGCGAACACCCGTTTGTAGAGTTTGCTGTCTTCGAACGCCAGGCTGTCCCCCAGCTCCAGCTGATCGCGGATTGTACTGTTGCGCATATCCAGACGTTTACCCAGGCTGCGCACTGCGAGCTCAGTCGAGCCCGGCAGCAGCGAACCGTAGCGAATCAAGTCGCCATCCAGGGCCAGGGAGCCACCTGTCGCACGATTCAGGGCAGCCTGAAATGCCGCATTGCGGCTGGCGTACCACCCGGCATTAAAATCGGCGAACCGGTACAGCGGCTGGCGGTAGTTCACCGGGTAGCCGAGCAAATGGGCGATCCCGAAGTACATACCGCCCCGCCGGGTGAACACCTCTCGGCGGATAGAACCGTCCACCGGGTACGGGTAGTTGCGCGCTTGTTTCTCGGCAAACGCGATGCTGACCTGCATCGGCCCACCGGTGTGCACCGGGTTCCAACCGCCAAACAGGCCCTTGCCCATGGGCACTCGGCCGATGAAGTCATCGAAGATCGCGCTGAGCTCTTTCTCGCTGCGCGCGGCATTCAGCCGGTCACTGTAACTTTTGCCATTGGTCGAGCTGACCTGCAATGCCCCTCGCACCAGGAGACTGGGGATATGCGCCCTGGCAGCACGGCGGTCAATCTCGTCCCGGGCAATCTTGCCCAGCCCCGGTACTTTTGGGTCGGCCTGAAAGGTCGACTCCTGCTCGGTGACCGCCAGCACCGAACAAAGATTCTGCTTGGTCGCAGGAATCGCCTGCGCGGCAAAGGCACTATAGATGTCGTTGGCCCAACCTTGCCGGTCCACTGTGCTAACGGGCAGCAGGCGCACAATCTGCGCTTTGACCTGGTCCGGCTTGGGCGCCTCTTCGCGACTACCCTGGCTCGCACACCCGGCCAGCAACAGCAGCGTGGCGAGGCTGATGATCAATTGATTGGCTTGCATGACGTGACTCAAGGGTCCTTTTGACCGACCGGGCGAATGGCACACACTCCGGTGTTTTCCTATGGAAAAGCAAGCCGCGTTGCACTTAAATGAACAATTGCTTACGGGTGCTCTGACACCCGATCACCGACTGGAGTTCGCTGGCATGCTGACAATGGATTTTCTGCTGACCTCACTGATCGTGGTGCTGATCCCCGGCACTGGCGTGGTGTTTACCCTCTCCACTGCGCTGGCCGCCGGCAAGCGGGCCAGTGTTTACGCGGCCCTGGGCTGCACGGGCGGGATAGTGCCGCACTTGATGGCCTCGATGCTGGGCCTGTCGGCGATCCTGCATACCAGCGCCCTGGCGTTCCAGGGACTGAAGTTTGCCGGGGTCGCCTACCTGCTGTACCTGGCCTACGCCACCTGGCGCGATCGCTCGGCCTTTGCCGTCAGCGATGTACCGTTCAACCTGAGTGGCACCAGCATCATGCTGCGCGCCGGCCTGCTCAACCTGCTCAATCCCAAGCTGACGATCTTCTTCCTGGCGTTCCTCCCGCAGTTCATCACGCCCCACGGGCCGTCGACCGCGGTGCAGATGCTCACCTTGAGCACCGTATTCATGTTGATGACCTTTGCGGTATTTGTGATCTATGGCCTCCTGGCGAACTTTTTTCGCACGGCCGTCATCGAGTCTCCTACCGTCCAGAACTGGCTGCGCCGCGGATTTTCCGCGTCGTTTGCAGCACTGGGCCTGAACCTGGCGTTTGCCCAGCGCTGAGCCCCATGGGGCGGTGATAAGGACGCCACTGCCCACCAGAACGACAGAGTGGGTGTTCAGCTTTATCACCGCCGACGGCCGGCCCGTGCCGGGTCAGATTCCGCTGAGGGCCAGGTCCATGGCGAAATAGGTGAAGATCAGGTCCGCACCGGCACGCTTGATCGCACCCAGGCTTTCGCGCACCACCCGCTCCTCGTCAATCGCGCCAGCGGCCGCGCCGAACTTGATCATCGCGTACTCGCCACTGACCTGATACGCCGCCAACGGCAACCGCGAGGCTTCGCGGATGTCGCGGATGATGTCCAGGTAGGCACCGGCCGGCTTGACCATCAGCGCGTCGGCGCCTTCCTGCTCATCCAGCAACGATTCGCGCACGGCCTCACGGCGATTCATCGGGTTCATCTGGTAGCTCTTGCGATCGCCCTTGAGCGCACTGCCGCCCGCCTCGCGGAACGGACCGTAGAGGGCCGAGGCAAACTTGGTCGAATAGGCCATGATCGACGTCTGGCTGAAGCCCGCCGCGTCCAGGGCCCGGCGAATGGCCTGCACCTGCCCGTCCATGGCCGCCGAGGGTGCAATCACATCCGCCCCGGCACGCGCAGCGGCGACGGCTTGCTGGCCAAGGTTGAACAGGGTCAGGTCATTGTCGACTTCGGTGCCATGCATTACCCCGCAGTGACCATGGTCGGTGTACTCGCAGAAGCAGGTGTCGGACATGACGATCATTTCCGGCACCGCATCCTTGCAGATCCGCGCCATGCGCGACACCAGACCGTTTTCCCGCCAGGTGTCACTGCCGTTGCCATCCAGATGATGCGACACCCCAAAGGTCATCACCGATTGAATACCGGCTCGGGCGTAACGCTCGATTTCACCGGCCAGTTTCGACTCAGGAATCCGTCGCACGCCAGGCATGCTGGTGATCGGCACGAAATCGTCGATTTCTTCCTCGACAAAGATCGGCAGCACCAGGTCATTGAGGCTGAATTCGGTTTCCTGGAACAGCTTGCGCAGTTGCGGGGTGCGCCGCAAACGGCGTGGACGGGCTTCGGGGAACTGACTGGACATGAAATTTCCTGGCAGGAGGCCAATGGCCTGGACAAGACAAAAGTGCTGGAAGCGCGAGCTTATGCCTCACGCCCCTAGTGACACAAATGCAGGTAGCGCAAGAGTTTATTGCGAAAACGGTAACAATAAAACCTGAACGCCTCCCCCGCTGACAGCTCCTCAAGGTTCAACTAATCTGGTAACGCACCCATGCCGGGTGACAAACCCCGAAGGATACGGAGTGAACCCTGATGTTTGAGATTCAGAACTACGGCAGTTTTATCGCAGCGATCGTGATTTTCCAACTGATTCCCGGCCCCGGCACCTTCGCTATCCTCAATGCCACCGCCCGCAACGGCATTGCCGCCGGTTTTGGCGCGGTGCTGGGGACCCTGCTGGGGGATGCGGCCTACATGATTGCCGCTGCAGCCGGCCTGGCAGCACTGATGAGTGCCAACCCGATGTTGTTCCAGGGCCTGCAGTGGTTCGGTGCGGCGTACCTGTGCTGGATGGGCCTGCAAATGTTGCGCGCCCCCGTGGCACACCATGACGCGGAACCGGAACCGCGACGCTCGGCGCGTACCTACTTGCGCAACGCCCTGGTCATCAGCCTGACCAACCCGAAAGTCATGCTGTTTTTCGTGGCGTTCTTCCCGCTGTTCATCAGCCCGGGGTCGTCGAGTGTGACCCTGGTGGCGATGATGGTCCACGTGACTCTGATCAGCCTGCTATACCAGGGCGCCCTGGTGCTGATCGGTAACGCCGCCGCGATCCGCTTAAAGGCCCAGCCCCTGGCCCGGACCATTGCCACCCGGGTGGCAAGCGTCGCGCTGATCGGCTTTGGCCTCAAGCTGGCGGTCAGCAACCGCTAGCCCAAGACCAAGGCACGCCACTGCGCAACGCAGTGGCGTGCCGGTTCAAGGCTTGGGAATTTCCAGCCCGCGCACCACCGCCGGGCGTGCCAGGAAGCGCTCCAGTACCCGCAGCACATTCGGGAAGTGATTGATCCCCACCAAATCGCCGGCCTCATAAAAGCCGATCAGGTTGCGCACCCACGGGAAGATCGCGATATCAGCGATGGTGTAGCGCTCGCCCATGATCCAGTCACGACCTTGCAGACGCTCATCGAGCACCTTCAGCAGGCGCGTACTCTCGGCGACATAACGGTCCCGCGGACGTTTGTCCTCGTACTCCTTGCCAGCGAATTTGTTGAAAAAGCCCAGTTGGCCGAACATCGGGCCGATACCGCCCATCTGGAACATCAGCCACTGAATCGTCTCGTAACGTGCCGCCGATTCCTGGGCCAGCAGTTGCCCGCTCTTGTCAGCAAGGTAGATCAGGATCGCGCCGGACTCGAACAGCGCCAACGGCTTGTCGTCGGGACCGTGGGGGTCGAGGATCGCCGGAATCTTGTTGTTGGGATTGAGCGACAGGAACGCCGGGGACATCTGGTCGTTGCTCTCGAAACTCACCCGATGGGCCTCATACGGCAGGCCGATCTCTTCGAGCATGATCGAGACTTTGACCCCGTTTGGCGTCGGCAAGGAGTAGAGTTGGAGCCACTCGGGGAACTGGGCAGGCCATTTTTCAGTAATCGGGAAGGCTGACAAATCGGTCATAGTGAACATCCAGTGACAATTTAATGGCTTGGTTTTGGCCTTACACGCGGCACACGGCCGGCCTGTACGCGAGCTAGCTTATAGCGAGCCTGCCGGTGTCGGTATCTTAAATCGGAAACATTATGTCGCTAACCTTCCCCCATCCTCACCGCCACCCCGGATAAAGTGCGCGCCCGCAGATTCCAATCGAACCAATGGCCCTCAGCGGACTCTGAAGGCTGCGCGCGCAAGACGAATCGCCTAACGACATGGAAAACCATCCGAAGCCGGGAGCTTGCGGTGGAAAGGTTTGTCAGCCTTAACCTGAATGTGCTGAAGAACTATTACTTGATGAAAACCCCACTGCAGATCACCCAACGCCTGAAGCAACGCGCTTTCGTGTTCCTCCCTGCACTGCTGACTACCTGCGCCCTCCTCCTGTCCCTGGAGTCGAGCGAAAGCCGCGCCCAGCCGGTTGATGGCACCCAGACCCTGGTGTTTTTGCGCCATGCGGAAAAACCTGCCGGCGGCCTCGGGCAACTCAATTGCCAGGGACTGAATCGCGCCATCGACCTGGCGCAGCTGTTGCCGGAAAAATTCGGCAAGGCCGACTTCGTGTTTGCCGCCAACCCGACCCGCAATGTCGAGGAAGGCGAGCTCGACAATTCCTACAGCTACATCCGCCCCCTGATGACCATCAGCCCCAGCGCGATCAAACTGGGCCTGCCGGTGAACATCGAGTTTTCCGCCAACGACACCAGTGAACTGGCGGACGAACTGCTCCACGACAAATACCACAACTCGATCATCTACACCGCCTGGTCCCACGGCTACCTGCCGGATCTGATCAACAAGGTGGCGCGCGAAGCGGTGGGCAGCAAGCAATCGATTACCGAGGACTGGGAGTCTGGCGACTTCGACTCGATGTACGTCCTGACCCTGACCTGGCACAACGGCAAGGCCACCTTGCAGAGCCAGCACTACAAACAGGGCTTGGACAACGGCCAGGAGAGCTGCCCGACCTGACAGGGAAGCCGTACCTGCCTGGGGCGCAGGGTGAGGTATGATGCGCGACCTGTCCCCCTGTACCCGGAACCCCTGCATGTCCAACCTCTTAACCTCCCCCAACCGGGGCTGGTCGTTCTGGTGCAAGCCGGCCTTGTTCCTGTTGGTGGCCTGCATTGGCCTCTACTACGTCAAGTGGTCCCCGTACTACTTCAAGGCCTTTACCGCTGCCGACAGCCACAGCATTGGCGCCTCGATTCTCAACGACGCGCAAACCGCGCCCCTGGCCGCCGCACTGACATACGCCAAGGTGTACTTCCTGGCGATCTGGAAGGCCGCCGTCCTGGCGGTGATCCTCGGCTCCCTGTTGCAAGTGCTGATCCCGCGGGACTGGCTGCTGCGGCTGTTCGGCCGCGCGGGCTTCGCCTCGACCCTGCGCGCAGGCCTGTTCGCCCTGCCGGGCATGATGTGCAGTTGTTGCGCGGCACCGGTGGCCGCCGGCATGCGCCGGCAAAACGTGTCAGTGGGTGCGGCGCTGGCATTCTGGATCGGCAACCCGGTGCTAAACCCGGCCACCCTGGTGTTCATGGGGTTTGTCCTGGGCTGGGGGTTCACCGCGCTACGCCTGGTGGCGGGCCTTGTACTGGTGCTGGGGGTGTCATTGGTGGCCCAGCGCATCGCGCGGCCGGAACGGGTGCCAGACGCTGCGCTGGAGGCGGTGGCAAACGCCAGTACCAACGATACCCAGCCCTTCCTCACTCGCTGGGGCCGCACCCTGTGGCAATTGTTCTGGAGCACTATCCCCATCTACGTCCTGGCGGTGCTGGCACTGGGCGCGGCGCGGGTGTGGCTGTTCCCCCATGTCGATGGGGCGATGGCCGACAGCTTGTGGTGGCTGGTTCCCCTGGCCATTGTCGGCACCTTGTTCGTGATTCCCACTGCCGCGGAAATCCCCATCGTGCAAACCATGATGGCCATGGGCATGGGCACCGGTCCGGCCGTTGCCCTGCTGATGACACTGCCGAGCATCAGCCTGCCGTCGCTGTTGATGCTGCGCAAGGACTTCGACACACGGGTGCTGGTGACGGTGGCCGTGTTGACCATGGTGATAGGCATGCTTTGCGGGTTGATCGGCGCGGCGTTGCTGTAACGCCGCGCTGACCATTGGCTAGCGTGGCGCGTTGCGTTCGCGCAAATACTCGAGCACCGCGCCCTGCTCCCCGGCAAACTCGATGCGCCCGCCTTGCTTCTCGCGTTGGAAGGCGTACATCGGGTCGTAGTATTCACTCAACAACAACGCGATCCAGTGACGGGATCCATCCACCTGGCCCGTGCGCGCCATTTGCACGAGCGCTTCGTCCATCAGCGTTGCAATGCGCTGATGACGTTCGCCGCCCAAGCGCCGGTGAATATTGTTCAAGCTCGAAAGCAGGCGCTCGGAAAACAGGGCAAACCCTGCCTCTGCGTACTCGGCGACAAATTCGGCGTGCAAGTCGATCACGTAATCCTGAAGGATGCGCTCGACCCGGTTCTCCATGCTGTCCTCCAGCCACACCATCGGCCATTGCTGCATGCCCTGATACAGCGGCAGCGGCAACGCGCAGCTTCCGACCATGCGGCTTTCATCTTCGAGCACGAACTGCTCAATGCCCCGGGCGCGTTTTTTCAGCACATCCACCGCCAGGCAGTTCTCAAAATCGATGTTGCCAGGCTGTGGGGTCGCACGTTTGCCAAAGCTGGAACCGCGGTGATTGGCATGCCCTTCCAGGTCCAGGCCATTGTTCAATTGCACCAGCAGCTCGGTTTTGCCGGTGCCCGTCATCCCGCCCAGCAGGACGAAGTCGCACTGCGTCACCGCCTGTTCAACCGTTTCCAGCAAAAAGGTACGCATTGCCTTATAGCCGCCACCGACCCGCGGGTAATCGATGCCGGCCTCTTCCTTGAGCCACTGCTGGACAATCTGCGAACGCAAACCACCCCGAAAACAGTAGAGCGCGCCCTCGGGATGGGCCTGGGCGAACTCGGCCCAGGCGCGAACTCGCGCGTCCTTCACTGGACCGGACACCATCTGCTGACCCAAGGCAATTGCCGCCTGCTGCCCTTGCTGCTTGTAGCAGGTACCAATGCGCTGGCGTTCGTTGTCGGTCATCAGCGGCAGGTTGACCACTGCGGGGAATGCGCCCTTGGTGAATTCGATCGGCGCCCGGGTGTCCATCATCGGCCGCTCACTGAGGAAAATGTCGCGATAATCGGTGAGATCGATGGGCATCAAATCACCTCTACCGCGTGACTCTGTCGCTCAACCAGTTCGCCGATGGGGGTCAGGTCCAGCCCCAATTCAGCGGCAACCGCCAGAAACTGTGGATTGCCCTCAGGCGTTACGGCCACCAGCAAACCGCCACTGGTCTGCGGGTCGCACAATACCCGCTTGTGCAGCTCCTGTAGCCGCCCGAGTCGATGGGCATAGCTGTCGAAATTGCGCAGGGTTCCACCGGGCACGCACCCCTGGTCCAAGTAGTACTCCACACCCGGCAGGCGCGGCACTCGGTCGTAGGCGATACGCGCCGTCACTGCACTGCCGTCGGCGATTTCCACCAAGTGCCCCAGCAAACCAAAGCCGGTGACGTCGGTCATCGCGCTCACCCCCTCGATCTTGCCGAAACGACTGCCCGGCTTGTTCAGGGTGCACATCCAGTCGCGCGCCAGCCCCACGTCGCTGTCGCGCAACTTGCCTTGCTTCTCAGCCGTGGTGAGGATGCCGATGCCCAAGGGCTTGGTCAGGTACAGCAGGCAACCGACAGTGGCGGTGTCGTTGCGCTTCATATGGCACTTTTGCACCAGCCCCGTGACCGCCAGGCCGAAAATCGGCTCCGGAGCATCAATCGAGTGCCCACCGGCCAAGGGGATTCCCGCCTCATCGCAGATCGCCCGACCGCCGCGAATCACTTCCCGGGCAATCTCCGGCGCCAGTACATTGACCGGCCAGCCGAGAATGGCAATCGCCATCAACGGATCGCCCCCCATGGCGTAGATATCGCTGATGGCATTGGTCGCGGCGATACGCCCGAAGTCGTAGGGATCATCGACTATCGGCATGAAGAAGTCGGTGGTCGAGACCACGCCGCGCTCGTCATCGATTGCATACACCGCCGCATCATCGCGCGAAGCGTTGCCCACCCAGAGTTTCGGGTCGAGGTTCTGGGCGCCACTGCCGGCCAGGATCACTTCCAGCACCTGGGGCGAAATCTTGCAGCCACAGCCTGCACCGTGACTGTATTGGGTCAGGCGAATGGGCTCGCTCATGGGGGCACCTCGGCAAAAAAAGATCGCCCAGTCTAACAGAGCCCATTGGCCGCCCCCCAGCAGCGAGTCGATTGAGACCCGCTGAGCAATTGGAATGAATTTTTCCCGCGCCGAAGGATCACTCTAGTACGACAGGGAGGAATAGCGGCACATGATCAACGCAAAATTGTTCGTCATCGAATACACCCTTCACGGTGTGCCCAAGTCTTTCATTATCCGTCAGGAAAAGATGGACAACGCCGAGGCCTGGCATTGGGCCAGTTGCGACGCCGGGGTCGGGCGCATCGGTCGTTTCGGCCGAGAGAAAGTGAAGAAGACCAGCAAGCCGGCAGCGGAGAAATTCGGCATCGAAAACGTTACGTGGCGGCTCACGAGCTAAAGCCTGCACGACCTTGCCGTTGGCACCGAATGGCGCCCACGGCAAGGTTATACCGACTAGCCATGAGTCCCTTTGGCGCATTGGCAGCCCGCTGTCGTGCACACTTCGCCGTGCTCGTGATGCTTGGCGCAGCCCTCGCAGCAGTAGTGCTTGCCATGCCGGACAATCGAATGCTCGCCCAGTTTGCACGTGCAGTTGGGGCAGGCGCAGGTGTCTGCTTTCATCAGTCTGACTCCATAAGTGTGGTCGTCCAGAGGCGACACCATTGCCGCCTCCCACGCAATGACCGCCCCCCTCCGACATACCCTCGCGGCCCTCGCTCCTGATAGAGGTTAGCCGATAAACCTCAGGCGACGTGCCGGCTACTGCTGCGGTACATCAACACCAGTGCCAATCCCAGGCAAACCATGGCCAGGAGACGGTTGGCGGACAACTCGATGGCCGGATTGCCCAGCCAGCCGAAATGGTCAATCAGCATGCCCATGCCCAGTTGGCCAACGATCACCGCCACCGTCGCCACCGCCGTTCCGACCCGAGGCACGGCGCCGACCATCACCAGCATGTACACCACCCCGAACAGGGCTCCACTGAGCTGCCACTTCGGCACCTCGAGCAAACTGACGGCATGGGCCGGTTCAAAGAACAGAATCAGCAAGGCGGTAGTGATGGCCCCCACCACAAAGGTCAACAGGCTGCTACGCAACACGCCGACTGCCTGGCCCAACCGGCCATTGATCGCCGCCTGCACACTCAACACCGCACCGGCCGCCACGACCACCAGCAACAACACAAACAGATTCATGTTCAACCCCGCGCAATCAGGACTAGGGCAGCAACGATCAGCAGCAAGGCCTGCCAGCGCTCCCGGTTGACCGGCTTGCGAGACGCGCCGAACCAGCCGAAATGGTCGATCAGCACACTCTTGCCGACCTGGCCGGAGAGGATCGCAATCATCGTCATGGCAATCCCGATCACTGGGGTCGCCAAGGTCAACACCACCACGTACATCGGCCCGAGCAATCCACCGATCAATTGCCAGCGGGGCAAGGAACTCAGTGCTGGCCCCGGTTGCGGCCCGCTGAACAGCAACAGCAGAAACAGCAAGGCCGAGCCGACGCCGAAAATACTCAGGGTCGCCCACAAATGCCCCACCTGGACACCCAGCGGCCCCAGCAAACCTGCCTCCACCGACAGGCCCATGCCCGCCAGGATCACCAGCGGTAACAGCAACAAGCGGGTGACCCGGTTGGGCCGCGGCGTGACGGCGGCCCCGACGGACTCGCTGATAGAACCTGAAGACATGACAACTCCTGCACAAAGGGGAAAAGAATGACGGGCAGTATCAATTGCCCAACCTTTGCGATAAATGCCACTCTATCAACAACACTTTTGCGCAATTCGCACAGCAGGTTGATTCATGCAGGGTCTCAACGAACTCAATTTCAAGGCGCTGCGGCTGTTTGTGGCGGTCCTCGATCACGGCAGTTTTTCCGAAGTCGCCCGTCGCGAAGGCTTGGCGCCGTCATCGATCTCGCGGCAGATCCAGTTGATGGAGCAGGCCCTCAACCAGCAATTGCTCTATCGCCATACCCGGGCGGTGACGCCGACCGAGGCCGGGCGCCTGCTCGGCCAGCATGCCCGCGTGGTGCTGGTGCAACTGGAGGAGGCCGAACAGGCCTTGCAGGAACAGGCCAGCGAACCCAGTGGCCTGGTGCGCATCAACGCGCCGGTGGTGTTTGGGCAGTTGCACCTGTCGCCCTGGATCGCCGAGCTGTGCCAGCGTTATCCCAAGTTGCAGCTGGAAATCCAGCAAACCGACCGCTACGTCGACCCGTTGCAGGAAGGCTGCGACCTGCTGTTTCGCATCGGCGCCCTGCACGACTCCAGCATGCAGGGCCGCGTGGTCGCACCGCAGCGCTATCACGTCGCCGCCAGCCCAGCCTATCTGGAACGCCATGGCACCCCTCGGCACCCCGAGGAGCTGGTGCGGCACCAGTGCCTGGCCTACAAAGGCGACTCCGGCCTGCAACGCTGGTTCTTCCGCCAAGACCCGGGCGACTGGACGCCCTACTCGGTCAAGGGCCCACTCACCGGCAACCACGCCGACACCCTGACCCAGGCCGCCGAACAGGGCATGGGCCTGGTGATGTTTCCTTCCTGGCTGATCGGCGAGGCCCTGGGCCGAGGCAAGCTGGTGCAGGTGCTCGAGGACTTCCAGGCGTCCAACAGCCTCGAGCCCCAGCAGATCGCCATTCTCTGGCCAGGCAGTCGACGCTTGTCGGTGAAAGTGCGTGCGGTCATCGACTTTTTCGTCGAGCGCTTTGGCACAGTGCCTTACTGGGATCAGTAAGGCGGCAGCGGGTTTAGCGCAGCAGTTGCACGATCAGCCAACTGTTCGCCGCGCTGATCACCACAAACAGCCCCCAGACCGATCGACGACGCGGCCCTCCTGAAGCGATGGGGATGTCGCCGCCAGAGGGTTCAGGCGCCAGGGCGAAGCCTTGTATGCTGTGTGCCCTGCCATCGAACAAGGAATGCTCCGTGCTGCTGTTGAAACTCGTGCTGATCCCCGGTTTTCTGCTGCTGATTTCCCTGGCCGGCAAGCGCTGGGGGCCGAGCGTTGCCGGATGGCTGTCAGGGTTGCCGGTGGTGGTCGGGCCGATCCTGTTTTTCCTCGCGGTCGAGCAAGGCCCGGCATTTGCGACCCAGTCGGCGATTGCGGCGCTGTCGGCCATGGCGGCGATGATCACTTTCTGCGTGGTCTACGCCCAGGCCGCGCAACGCTGCAACTGGCCGGTGGCACTGCTGATTGCCCTGTTGAGCTGGAGCCTGGTGGCGGGGGTGCTGTCGGTGATACCCGCATCGCTGGTGTTGTCAGTGATCGCCGCGGCCACCGCCCTGCTCGCGGCACCCTACCTATTCCCCACCGTACAACCCTTGCTCGCAGGCCCCGCGCCGAAGTCCGACAAACTGTTGCTGCGCATGCTGGCCGGGGCGTTGCTGACCCTGGCGGTGACCTGGTTCGCCAGCACCCTGGGTGAGCGCTGGAGCGGCTTGCTCGCGGTGTTCCCGGTGCTTGGCAGCGTGATGGCGGTGTTCTCCCAGCAAACCCGGGGCCCGGCATTCGCCGCCGCCTTGCTCCGCGCCACCGCTACCGGCATGTACGCCTTCGCGGCCTTTTGCCTGACCCTGGCCTTGACCTTGCCACGCTGGGGCGGTTGGGCCTTTGTGCTCGGGGTGGCGGTGTCGCTGCTGATGCTGCTGCTCACCAAGCGGCGGGCCGCGCCTTCACACCTGCGCACCGAGACAGCGCCGCCCAGGCCGTGAATGGACAACCCGCCGGCAAGTTCGGGCTGGAGTGAGTGAGGGGACCCGTGGGATGATCGTCGCCACCGCGCGATCACACCCGGAGACTCGCATGTCGCTGCTGAAAAAAATCACCGTCAGTCAACACGTCGCTGCTCTGCTGCTGACAGCCCTCACCACCTTCACTGCACCCAGCGTCTACGCCGCCAGCCAGCCGACGACCAAGACCGCTGCGGCGCAAAAAGTCGCGGCACTGGGCAACAAATTCACCTTCACCCTGCCCAAGGGCTTTATTGCCAACCCATTGCCCGGTGGTGATGTGGCCAACGGCACGTCCGGCGCCAAGGGCACCATGTACACCAATCAGCAAAGCAAAACCGTGCTGATCATCGCCGAAAACAACTTGCCCGAAGGCCTCAGCGTCAAGGACAACGACGCGGTATTCCTCGACGAGTCCATCTCCGGTTTCGCCAGCCAGCAACGCGAAGCCTTGGCCGGCTTCAACAAACAAAGCGAAAAAAGCCTGACTATCAAAGGCCTGGGCCTGCGTCAGATCGACTTCACCGCCACCCAGGGCGGCGGCCCGACCCTCAACACCAGCCTGCTGGCCGGCTCCGGCACCCGGATGATGCTGATCCAGATCATCTCCCGCGCTGACGACAAGAGTGGGCACGAGACCCTGGTGAAAAACGTCCTCGGCGAAAAATAGCCCGGCGAGCTACCGGTTGATCCGTAACAGCCAGGCGTTGAGGTCCTCGATCTCCCGCTCGCTGATACTGTGACCGAGCCCTGGATAGGCATGGAACTCCGGCGCCAGGCCCAGCCCCGACAACAGGCTGTTGGCGTCACTGCCATCGGTAAAGGGCAAGCGCTGGTCGTCGGAGCCATGACCGATGAAAATCGCCAGCGAGGCCAGCGCCGGGTCGGCCTTGAGCTGGCTTCGCAACACCGGCAGCACCTTGCCACTCAACGCCGCGATCCCGCGCACCGCCGCGGGCTGGCGTAGCGCGACCTCGTACGACATGATTGCGCCCTGACTGAAGCCCACCAGGAACACCCGATCGGCCGTGGTGCGATATTTGCTCGCCGCCTTCGCGACAAAATCCACCAACAACGCGGCACTGCGCTGCAAGTCATCGCTGTCCCCGTCGTACGCCCCGTCCCCCTTCTTGTGAAACCACTGGTAACTGCCCTGCTCCAGCACCTGCGGCGCACGCACTGCCAAATAGGTATAGGACGCCGGCAATCCCTGCTTGAGGCTAAACAGATCGGCCTCGTTGCTGCCGTAGCCATGAAGAAAAACCACCAGCGGCTGATTGGCCGAACCAGGGGTCGATTGTTCGAGGTACTGCAACGGCAGATCGTCGTGCAACACCGATTGGGCCTGGACGACCGGGGATGCCAGCAACAGACATACGGCAAACAACTTGAGCATGGACCTTCCTTGAATGGGGCGGGTTCGCGGGGGAGCGTAGCATGCGGGGAATGGTGAGAGGCCGAGGGGCGGCGGACTCGATCAAGGGCGGCAAGGACTGCGTCCTCGCCGTTACCGCAGCAACGGATATGCCCACAACGCCAAGATCAAAAGATCGCGGCCTTCGGCAGCTCCCACATGCCCTCCCCAAAAACCTCAATCATTCGTCAATCGCCCAACCCGGATCACCCCCCGCCCCGCCACCTTCGCCTGCCAGATCCCAGGCTCCGTGTACCGCGACCGATCCAGCGCAAACAGCACCCCACTGGTCCCGGCCCGCACCACCGAAACCCGATCCGTCAACGGATTGACCACCTCAAACACCGGATCCCCCTGCTCGACCCACTCGCCCGCCTCACGCAGAAAACTCACCACCCCGTGATGGGGCGCAAACAGATACTCAGTCCCGGCAAACGGCATGCCCTCACAACACTCACTCGGTGCGGCCGGCCACTGCCCGGCTATCAACCCCTGCTCTGCTAGAAACCCAAGGATCGCCTCGCAGTTGGCCTGCGCCTGCTCAACCCGGGTATCGCCCATGCTGCCCAACTCCAGGGTGGTCGCCAGGTTGGCCAGGGGAATCGCCGCGTCCGGAAACGCCTTGGCCAGGCGCAGCCAGGGGGTCGAGCACGACTCGTCAAACGAACTGCCACCAGAGTCTTCACAGAGCAACGCCACACCCGCCTGCAACCGCGCCGCCAGGGACTGCCATTGCGGCCAGTGCTGCGGCAGCGCGTACAGGTGAATCGACGCCTCGAAATCACAATGCAGGTCCAGGGTGATCTGCGCTTCACAGGCATGACGCAGCAGCAACCGCTGCAAGGCCTCCAGTTGCGAGGCCGGGGCCGGCAAGCCATCGAGCACCTGGCCCATGGCCTGGCGGATCAAGGCCACGTTGGCGACGGCATCGCTGCCCAACTGCGCACCGATCAGTTCCCCCACCGGCGCGCTCAATTCAAAAAACGCGCGATTGAAATTCTTTCCGCTGCCCAGTTCAAAACGGCCCATATGGGCGCTTTGCATGTGCTGGTCGAGGCCGATCGGATTGGCCACCGGCACCAGCTCAATCACCCCATTGAGCAGGCCCTGGGCCTCAAGTTCGGCCAGGCGCCTTTTCAATTCCCAGGCCGTGCGCATACCCGGCAATTCATCGGCGTGCAGACTGGCCTGGATATACACCTTGCGTGAGCCACTGCCGTAGCGGAACACGCTGAGGGTGCGCTCGGTGCCGAGGTGGCACCAGGGTAGTGGATGATCGATACGTTGCATCGCGAGCTCCTGCGCATTTGATCGCGGACGGACAGCACCATCCGGCCATAAAAAAAGTGGCGACCGCGTCAACGGTGGCCACCTTTTTCAACGGTGAAATTACTCGCCGTAAACGTCGAAGTTGAAGTACTTGTCCTGCACTTGCTTGTACTTGCCATTGGCGCGGATTTCAGTGATGGCGGTGTTGAACTTGTCCGCCAGCTCCTTATCACCCTTGCGCACGGCAATCCCGGCACCGCCGCCGAAGTACTTGGCGTCTTCATAGGTCGGGCCAACAAACGCAAAACCTTTACCGGCGTCGGTTTTCAGGAAACCGTCGTCCAGGGTGACCGAGTCGGCCAGCATCGCGTCGAGGCGGCCAGAGACCATGTCCAGGTTGACTTCCTGCTGGGAACCGTAGCGCACCAGGACGATCCCGGCTGGCTGCAGCACTTCGGTGGCGAAGCGGTCGTGGGTACTGGCACGCAGAACCCCGACTTTCTTGCCCTTGAGCTCGGTCAAAGGGTCCTTGATGTCGGAACCGGCCTTCATCACGAAACGTGCCGGGGTGTGGTAGTACTTGATGCTGAAGTCGACGTTCTTCTTGCGGTCGTCAGTGATGGTCATGGACGACAGGATCGCGTCGATTTTCTTGACCTTGAGCGCGGGAATCAGGCCATCGAACTCCTGCTCGACCCAGGTGCACTTGACTTGCATCTGCGCGCACAGCGCGTCGCCGATGTCCACGTCGAAACCGGTCAGCTTGCCGTCAGGGGTTTTCATCGAGAACGGCGGGTAACCGGCTTCGATACCGATACGGATCGGCTTGGCGTCTGCGGCCACGGCCGAGAGGGACAACACGGACAGTGCCAGAGCACCGAACATCGCTAACTTCTTCATTTATAACTCCTGTGTGCGGAGACTCTTGTTGGCAACCTCGACGGTAGCTTGTGGCTAGTATTTATCGAAGTGGCCGGCAGTCTAGAGCTGCACCCAGCGAGCAAACTGTTTAAATGCGACAAATAGTTATAGAAAAGTGGCAAAGGTATGAGCGCAGGTAACCCCCTGCCCCGACGCGCTGAAATGGCCTACAGACGCGCCACGCATTGCGTCATGTCACGGCTGCTCAGCACTCGCAGCCAATCGCCACATCGGCCCGGGCTTCGTCCGGGCCACTCAACTCGAATCCCTCATCCAGCCACCCGGTGACTCCACCGATCATTTCCTTGACCGGGTACTCCAGCGCCGCCAGTTTCACCGCAGCCTTGTTGGCGCCGTTGCAATGGGGACCGGCGCAATACACCACGAACAAGGTGTCTTTGGGGTAGCCCGCCAACAGCCGGGCCGTGATCAAGCGTCCAGGCATGTTGATCGCACCCGGCACATGACCGCGCTGGTAAGCCATAGGCCCGCGCACATCCACCAGGACAAAATCCACTTCACCCGCCTCCTGGCTGCTGAAGACGTCGGAACAATCGGTTTCAAAGGTCAGGCGATTGCTGAAATGCATCAGGGCAACGGCGCAAGGGGCGGCAGGCATCGAGCGAACCAGGCTGGTCATGGGTGTTCTCCAAAGCAGGTATGGGCTTGCCAGCACTGTATCGAATCGACCTGAAGCGCTACAGTGGCGCACAAGACACTCACTGGGAACTTTCCGCCAAATGCACAGCACACCCGGTTCTGTAGCGATCCTGGCCTACGACGGCCTCTGCACCTTTGAGTTTGGTATTGCGGTGGAGATCTTCGGCCTGGCACGGCCCGAGTTCGACTTTCCCTGGTACCAGCACCGGATCGTCGCCGTCGATCAGGGCCCGATGCGGGCTACCGGCGGCATTCAGGTATTGGCCGATGGCGGCATGGAACTGCTGGAAACCGCCCGCACCATCATCATTCCCGGCTGGCGCAGCCGCTGCGATCCGGTGCCCGCCGGCCTGCTGGCCGCACTGCGCCGAGCCCACGGGCGCGGGGCACGCCTGGTGTCGATCTGTTCCGGGGTGTTTGTGCTGGCGGCCAGCGGCCTGCTCGACGGCTTGCGCGCCACGACCCATTGGCGCTACACCGACGAACTGGGCGCGCGCTACCCCAACATCCTGGTGGACCCGGACGTGCTGTACGTGGACGCGGGCCAGTTGATCACCTCGGCCGGCAGCGCCGCCGGCATCGATGCCTGCCTGCACCTGGTGGCACGGGACTTTGGCACCCAGGTGGCCAACTCGGTGGCGCGCCGGCTGGTGATGTCACCGCAACGCACCGGCGGCCAGGCGCAGTTCATCCCCGCGCCGGTCAGCCGCACACCCCGCAACGACCTGTCACGGGTGATGCAATGGGCTCGCGAGCGTTTACATGAACCGCTGCAAGTGCGCGACCTGGCCAGCCAGGCAGCAATGAGCGAGCGCACCTTCCTGCGCCGTTTCAGCGAAGCCACCGGGGCCTCGCCCAAGTCCTGGCTGCAAGAGCAACGCCTGGCCCGCGCCCGCGAACTGCTGGAAAGCAGCCGGCACACCACCGAACAGATCGCACAGCAGTGCGGCTATCGCAGCGTAGAGAGTTTTCGCGTGGCCTTTCGCACGGTGGTCGGGCTGGCGCCGTCGGTGTATCGCGAGCGTTTTGGTCGGGGCGAGCAGGCACTGCCGGCCTAGGGCCCAAGCGCCAGCACCCGCCAACACCAAAGGCGCGGGCGGGTGCCAGGTGGGGTGCAGTTCATTGGCCGCTACGGAGCATTTCCTTGGGCACATACTTGCCGATTTCAAACTTGCCGATCGCCGCACGGTGCACTTCGTCCGGGCCATCGGCCAGGCGCAAGGTGCGTTGCATGGCGTACATGTAGGCCAGCGGGAAATCGTTGGAAACCCCGGCACCACCATGGATCTGGATCGCCCGGTCGATGACCCGCAAGGCGACGTTCGGGGCGACCACCTTGATCTGGGCGATTTCGCTTTTCGCCACTTTGTTACCCACGGTGTCCATCATGTAGGCGGCCTTGAGGGTCAATAGGCGCGCCATGTCGATTTCCATCCGCGAGTCGGCAATCTTGTCGATGTTACCGCCCAGGCGTGCCAGCGGTTTGCCGAAGGCCGTGCGATTCACCGAGCGCTTGCACATCAGCTCCAGCGCGCGCTCGGCCATGCCGATCGAGCGCATGCAATGGTGAATGCGGCCTGGGCCGAGGCGGCCCTGAGCGATCTCGAAACCACGGCCTTCGCCCAACAGCACGTTTTCATAGGGCACACGGACGTTTTCGAACAGCACTTCGGCGTGCCCGTGGGGGGCGTCGTCGTAGCCGAACACCGGCAGCGGCCGCAGGATTGTTACCCCGGGGGTGTCCACCGGCACCAGGATCATCGAGTGCTGCGCATGGCGCGGCGCATCCGGGTTGCTCAAGCCCATGAAGATCAGAATCTTGCAGCGTGGGTCGCAGGCCCCGGAGGTCCACCATTTCTTGCCATTGATCACCCACTGGTCGCCATCGCGCTCGGCACGGGCCGCCATGTTGGTGGCATCGGAGGAAGCCACGTCCGGCTCGGTCATGGCGAACGCCGAACGGATCTCGCCGCGCAGCAGCGGTTCGAGCCAGCGCTGTTTCTGCTCTTCGTTGGCATAGCGCACCAGCACTTCCATGTTGCCAGTGTCCGGCGCCGAGCAGTTGAAGGGCTCCGGCCCCAGCAGGGAGCGGCCCATGATCTCCGCCAACGGTGCGTATTCGAGGTTGCTCAGGCCGGCCCCCAGTTCCGATTCCGGCAGGAACAGATTCCACAGGCCTTCGGCCTTGGCCTTGCTTTTCAGTTCTTCCATGATCGCGGTGGGCTGCCAGCGATCGCCTTCGGCGACCTGGCGCTCAAACACGGCTTCGGCTGGATAAACATAAGCATCCATGAACGCAGTCACGCGTTCACGCAATTCCTGAACCTTGGGCGAATAAGCGAAATCCATGGGCAGCTACCTTTTTTGACGAGGTGGTGAAGTCGTTATTGAGGGCATGAATCGATGCTAGATCAGCTACGAAAATTTACCTAGCCTATTCTCAGCGTGTATTAACATTCATCACCGATATATGATCGACTGATCGAGCCCCCCCTACAACAAGAGCGTAGTGACATGAATCTGAGCAAGGTCGACCTCAACCTTTTCATCGTCTTCGATGCCATCTATACCGAAGCCAACCTGACCCGTGCCGGGCAGATTGTCGGCATTACCCAACCGGCGGTGTCCAACGCTCTGGCCCGTCTGCGCGAGACCTTCAACGACCCGCTGTTCGTGCGCACCGCCCAGGGCATGGTGCCGACACCGATGGCGCAGAACATCATCGGTCCGGTGCGCAACGCGCTCTCGCTGTTGCGGGTCTCGGTCCAGGAAAGCCGGATCTTCAACCCGTTGCAGGCGGTCAAGACTTACCGCATTAGCATGACCGACCTCACGGAAGCGGTGATCCTGCCGCCGTTGTTCCAGCGCCTGCGCCGCCTGGCCCCGGGCGTGATCATCGAGAGCTTCCTGTCCAAGCGCCGCGAGACCACCAAGGAACTGGCCGCCGGACGCCTGGATTTCGCCGTCGATGCGCCGCTCAACACCGACCCGCAAGTGCGCCACGTCAAGCTGATGGAAGACCGGTACGTCTGCGCCATGCGCAAGGGCCACCCCATGGCTGGCAAGGAAAAATTCAGCCTCGACGACTACCTGTCCCTGACCCACATCCATATTTCCAGCCGCCGCAGCGGCCTGGGGCATGTCGACCTGGCACTGGGCAAGATGGGCATCCAGCGCAAGATCGCCCTGCGGTCGCAGCATTACCTGATGGCCTCCCAGGTGTTGCAGCAGACCGACATGGTCATGACCGTGCCGGAACGTTTTGCCCGCCGCCATGAACTGCAATCGTTCCTGTTGCCGGTCAACGACGTGCCCCCGGTGGCAACCCACCTGTACTGGCACGAAAGCACCGACCAGGACCCGGCCAACCGCTGGATGCGCGAGCAGATGATCGAGTTGTGCCAGCAAGTCACCGCGCACGAGAAGAAGCTCGACAAGCCGCAGGCTTGAGGGCTGGTATCGGACAATGGAGCCTGGCGCAGCGCTTGCCGCTTGACGTTTACGTCAACCTGACATTAGCTTAGCGCCAAGCCCCTTTTTCGAGCGCGCCATGAGCAGCCAGACCTACAGCATTTCCGACCTCGCCCGCGAGCTCGACATCACCACCCGCGCCATCCGCTTTTATGAAGAGCAAGGCCTGCTTAGCCCCGAGCGACGCGGGCAGGAGCGGGTCTACTCGCCTCGGGACAAGGTCAGCCTGAAGCTGATCCTGCGGGGCAAGCGCATTGGCTTTTCCCTGGCCGAATGCCGCGAGCTGATCGAACTCTACGACCCCACCAGCGGTAACACCAAGCAGTTGAACAGCATGCTGGCGAAAATCAGCGAGCGCCGTGAGCAACTGGAACAACAACTGCTGGACATCGAACAGATGAAGCTGGAACTCGACACCGCCGAAGAGCGCTGCGTCCAGGCGCTGGAACAGACCCTCAAGAGCCAGCAGGCCGCGCCTTCACACCCCTAACCACAGGTGAACCTGATATGTCCCTCCCCTCCCATGTACGCCTGATCGAAGTCGGCCCGCGCGATGGCCTGCAAAACGAAGCCCAGCCCATCAGCGTCGCCGACAAGGTGCAACTGGTCGACGCGCTCACGGCCGCGGGCCTGGGCTATATAGAAGTCGGCAGTTTCGTTTCGCCCAAATGGGTGCCACAAATGGCCGGCTCCGCTGAGGTGTTCGCGCAGATCCAGCGCAAGCCCGGGGTTACCTACGGTGCGCTGGCGCCGAACCTGCGTGGGTTCGAAGACGCCATGGCCGCCGGGGTCAAGGAAGTCGCGGTGTTTGCCGCCGCCTCCGAAGCCTTCTCGCAACGCAACATCAATTGTTCGATCAGCGAAAGCCTGGCGCGCTTTGTGCCGATCATGGACGCCGCCCGCCAGCACGGTGTCAGTGTGCGCGGTTACGTGTCCTGTGTGCTGGGCTGCCCGTACGAAGGTGACGTGGCCCCGGAACAAGTGGCCCTGGTCGCCCGCGAGCTGTATGCCATGGGCTGCTACGAGGTGTCCCTGGGTGACACCATCGGCACCGGTACCGCCGGCGCTACCCGGCGGATGTTCGAGGTAGTGGGCGCCCAGGTGCCACGGGACAAGCTGGCCGGCCACTTCCATGACACCTACGGCCAGGCCATGGCCAACGTCTACGCCAGCCTGCTCGAGGGCATCGCGGTGTTCGACAGCTCCATCGCCGGCCTGGGCGGTTGCCCGTACGCCAAGGGCGCCAGCGGTAACGTCGCCACCGAAGACGTGCTGTACCTGCTCAACGGCCTGGGGATCGAGACGGGGGTGGATATGCAGCAATTGCTGGTGGCCGGCCAGCAGATCTGCGACGTCCTGGGGCGCACGACAGGTTCGCGCGTGGCCAAGGCCCGCAGCGCCCAGTAAATGTGTCGCGGGGTGTTACCGTCCCGCAACAAAACGAGTAACACGGAAACAACCTGAGGGAATTTTAAGTCTGGATTTTTTCGACGAAAAACTAAATCGTTGATTTTAAAGGATTTTTTAAAAGTTGGCACGGGTTCTGCTATCTCTATGGCATAACAAGAACAAAAAAAGCGGCAAACCTAATAAAAATAAGACGTAACGACTCTGACCTAACAAAAACAACACGACAGAGACGCAGCTAACAGATTTTTTTGGAGAAGGTGTGCTTTTCAGGGTGCTGCTTGCAGTGACCCGCAACCGGGCAGAGAACAATAAAACTACCTTCAGGTAGCTCCCGAACTGGTTGGATCGCTTGGCGAAAAAGCAGATCAGCGCTCAAAAAAATACGTTTGCTCTTGACCCCGCATGGGGGTCGCACAAAACAGCGGTAAAGGGCCACGGTTGCCAAAAACAACAACAGACCGCCCCTTAATAATAAAAAAAGAGCACGCAACGACAAATTAAAGGGGAGCTTCGGCTCCCCTTTGTGCTGCCTGGGGTTTAGGGTTCCCCGCCCCCGATTGTAGAAGCGGCGGATCAACCCATCCCCCACTGTAGGAGCGAGCCAGCTCGCGATAGCGGTAGCTCATCCGACATCCATGTTGGACATACCATCGCCATCGCGAGCAAGCCGCATGCGGCTTGCTCGCCCCTGCAGTCAGCCCTTGACCTCCCGCAGCTCCTCGATGGAGATCTCGCGCATCTTGAACTTCTGGATCTTGCCGGTCACGGTCATCGGGAACTCCTCGACGAACTTGAAGTGACGTGGCGTCTTGAAGTGGGCAATGCGCTCCTTGCACCAGGTTTGCAGCTCCAGCTCGCTGGCGCTATGGCCGGGGTGGAACTTGATCCAGGCGACAATCTCCTCGCCATATTTCTCGCAGGGAATGCCGATCACCTGCACATCCGCCACCGCCGGGTGGGTGAAGAAGAACTCTTCCAGCTCGCGCGGGTAAATATTCTCGCCGCCGCGAATGATCATGTCCTTGTTACGCCCGGCGATGCACACGTAGCCCTCGTCGTTCATGGTCGCCAGGTCGCCGGTGTGCATCCACCCGGCCTGGTCGATGGCTTCGGCAGTGCCCTCGGGGTTGTTCCAGTAGCCGAGCATCACGCTGTAGCCGCGAGTACAGAGTTCGCCAATGGTGCCGCGCGGCACGAGGTTGCCGGCCTCATCGATGATCTTGCTTTCCAGTTGCGGCTGGGTGCGGCCGACGGTGGTCACCCGCAGCTCCAGGTTATCCGCAGGACCGGTCTGCAACGACACCGGGCTGGTTTCCGTCATGCCGTAGGCAATCTGCACTTCGTTCATGTGCATTTCGCTGATCACCCGGCGCATCACCTCGATCGGGCAGGTCGCCCCGGCCATGATCCCGGTACGCAGGGAGGACAGGTCAAACTCCTTGCGCCGCGGGTGGTCGAGCATGGCGATGAACATGGTCGGCACGCCATACAAGCCAGTGGCCTTCTCCTGGGCCACGGTTTCCAGGGTCAGCAAGGGGTCGAAGGCGTCGTTGGGGTAGATCATGGTGGTGCCATGGGTGATGCACCCCAGGTTGCCCATGACCATGCCGAAGCAGTGGTACAGCGGCACCGGGATCACCAGGCGGTCGCCGGCCGTCAGCCCGAGGCTTTCGCCCACCATGTAGCCATTGTTGAGGATGTTGTAGTGACTGAGGGTGGCCCCCTTGGGGAAACCGGTGGTGCCGGAGGTGTACTGAATGTTCACCGCCTGGTCGAAATGCAGGCTGTTCTGCCGCGCCTTGAGCTGCTCGCGCGGCACCCCAGCCCCCAGATCCGTCAGTTGCGACCAGGGCAGGAAGCCTGCTGGCGGCTGCGGGTCGAGGCTGATCACGCCACGCAGTTGCGGCAAGCGCTCGCACTGCAATTGACCGACCGGGTGTTGCGCCAACTCCGGCGCCAGGCCCTGCAGCATGGCGTGGTAATCGGAGGTCTTGAACGAGCCGGCGCACACCAGCCACTGGCAACCGGACTGCTTGAGCACGTACTCCAGCTCCGAGCTGCGATAGGCCGGGTTGATGTTGACCAGAATCACCCCGATCTTGGCGCTGGCGAACTGGCTGATGCACCACTGGGCACAATTGGGTGCCCAGACACCGAGGCGGTCCCCGGCCTGCAGGCCCAGCGCCAGCAGCGCCCTGGCGTGCAACTCCACCGCCTCGGCCAGTTGCGTCCAGCTGTAGCGCAACTGCTGGTGGCGAACCACTAACGCTGCGCCCTGCGGGTAACGGGCGACCGTGTTATCGAATGCCTGGCCAATGGTCATCGCCAGCAAGGCTTTGTCCTGTGAGCCACGGGTGTAGCTGTGCTGTGGGTGAGCACTGTGTTGATCCATGACGACCCCTATTGTCTTTATTAGCGGGTGTGTGGAAGTCCGGCATCCTGCCGCCGGACCCGACCTGAACTGCCTCTACTCTCGCTCAAGTTGACGTTAACGTAAAGGGCGATTGACAGCCATTCGTCTCAGGTTTACGTTAACGTAAAGGTGACAGTCGACTCGGCGCGCATCGCAGGCCGATTCTCCATTGATAAAAACAAGTTTGAAGGTGCCCCATGAGCTATCCGTCTCTGAACTTTGCCCTCGGCGAAACCATCGACATGCTGCGTGACCAGGTCCGCGCATTCGTCAGCAAAGAGATCGCGCCCCGCGCCGCCCAGATCGACATCGACAACCTGTTCCCCGCGGACCTGTGGCGCAAGTTCGGTGACATGGGCCTGCTGGGCATCACGGTCGCGGAAGAATACGGCGGTGCCGGCCTGGGCTACCTGGCCCACGTGGTGGCGATGGAAGAAATCAGCCGCGGTTCGGCCTCGGTCGCCCTGTCCTACGGCGCCCACTCCAACCTGTGCGTCAACCAGATCAACCGTAACGGTAACCACGAGCAGAAAACCAAGTACCTGCCCAAGCTGATCAGCGGCGAACACATCGGCGCGCTGGCCATGAGCGAGCCGAATGCCGGGTCCGACGTGGTATCGATGAAGCTGCGCGCCGATAAACGTGGCGACCACTACGTGCTCAACGGCAGCAAGACCTGGATCACCAACGGTCCGGACGCCAACACCTACGTGATCTACGCCAAGACCGACCTGGAAAAGGGTCCGCACGGGATCACCGCGTTCATCGTCGAGCGCGACTGGAAAGGCTTCAGCCGCAGCAACAAATTCGACAAGCTGGGCATGCGCGGCTCCAACACCTGCGAGCTGTTCTTTGATGACGTCGAAGTCCCGCAGGAGAACATCCTCGGCGTACTCAACGGTGGCGTCAAAGTCCTGATGAGCGGCCTGGACTATGAGCGCGTGGTGCTGTCCGGCGGCCCGACCGGAATCATGCAAGCCTGCATGGACCTGATCGTGCCCTACATCCACGACCGCAAGCAGTTCGGCCAGAGCATCGGCGAATTCCAGCTGATCCAGGGCAAGGTCGCCGACATGTACACCCAGCTCAACGCCAGCCGTGCCTACCTGTATGCCGTGGCCCAAGCCTGCGAGCGTGGCGAAACCACCCGCAAGGACGCCGCCGGGGTGATCCTCTACAGCGCCGAACGCGCCACCCAGATGGCCCTCGACGCCATCCAGATCCTGGGAGGCAACGGCTACATCAACGAATTCCCGGCCGGCCGCCTGCTGCGCGACGCCAAGCTGTACGAAATCGGTGCTGGCACCAGTGAGATCCGTCGCATGCTGATCGGTCGCGAACTGTTTAACGAAACCCGCTAACGGAGCTGTCCATGGCCATCCTGCACACCCAGCTCAACCCCCGTTCGGCGGAGTTCGCCAGCAACAGCGCGGCGATGCTCGCCCAGGTCGACGCGCTGCACACCCTGCTCGCCCAGGTTCAGCAAGGCGGCGGCGCCAAGGCCCAGGAGCGGCATACCTCGCGGGGTAAACTGCTGCCCCGCGAGCGGATCAACCGCTTGCTCGACCCCGGCTCGCCCTTCCTGGAAATCAGCCAGTTGGCGGCGTACCAGGTCTACGGCGAAGACGTGCCGGCAGCGGGTGTGATTGCCGGCATCGGCCGCGTCGAAGGCGTTGAATGCATGATCGTCGCCAACGACGCCACGGTCAAAGGCGGCTCCTACTACCCACTGACGGTCAAAAAACACCTGCGGGCCCAGACCATTGCCCAGCAGAATCGCCTGCCGTGCATCTACCTAGTGGACTCCGGCGGCGCCAACCTGCCACGCCAGGATGAGGTGTTCCCGGACCGTGAGCACTTCGGGCGGATCTTCTTCAACCAGGCCAACATGAGCGCTATGGGCATTCCCCAGATCGCCGTGGTCATGGGCTCCTGCACCGCCGGTGGAGCCTATGTGCCGGCCATGGCCGACGAAGCCATCATGGTGCGTGAGCAGGCGACGATTTTCCTCGCCGGCCCACCCCTGGTCAAAGCCGCGACCGGTGAAGTGGTGAGTGCCGAGGACCTCGGCGGGGCCGATGTGCACTGCAAGATTTCCGGGGTCGCCGACCACTACGCCGACAGCGACGAACATGCCCTGGCCCTGGCCCGGCGCAGCGTGGCCAACCTCAACTGGCGCAAGCTGGGCGAGCTGCAGCAGCGCACGCCGATCGCCCCGCTGTTTGCCAACGACGAGCTGTACGGCGTGGTTCCGGCTGACGCCAAGCAACCGTTCGATGTGCGTGAAGTGATCGCGCGCCTGGTCGACGGCTCGGTGTTCGATGAGTTCAAGGCACTGTTCGGTACCACCCTGGTGTGCGGTTTTGCCCATCTGCACGGTTACCCGATCGCGATCCTGGCCAACAACGGCATCCTCTTCGCCGAAGCCGCGCAGAAAGGCGCGCACTTCATCGAACTGGCCTGCCAGCGCGGGATTCCCCTGCTGTTCCTGCAAAACATCACCGGTTTCATGGTCGGCCAGAAATACGAAGCCGGCGGCATCGCCAAGCACGGCGCCAAACTGGTGACCGCAGTGGCCTGCGCCAAGGTGCCGAAGTTCACCGTGATCATTGGCGGCAGCTTCGGCGCCGGCAACTACGGCATGTGCGGGCGCGCCTACGACCCACGGTTCCTGTGGATGTGGCCCAACGCGCGCATCGGCGTGATGGGGGCCGAGCAGGCCGCTGGCGTGCTGGTGCAGGTCAAGCGCGAACAGGCCGAACGCAGCGGCCAGGGCTTCAGCGCCGCCCAGGAAGCCGAGATCAAGCAACCGATCCTCGATCAGTACGAAGAACAGGGCCACCCCTACTATTCCAGCGCGCGCTTGTGGGACGACGGGGTGATTGACCCGGCGCAAACCCGCGACGTGCTGGCGCTGGCGTTGTCGGCATCGCTGAACGCACCGGTCGAACCGACCCGTTTTGGCGTGTTCCGGATGTGATCCCGCAGGCACAAGACTGCCCGCGAAAATAGCGCCTGAGCCAGGTGCAATGACGTTCGCCGGCAAGCCATGTGCCTGCCTCGAAGAGTTGTGCAGAGGTTAGACATGAGCGACTTCAATACCCTGGAACTGCTGACCGATCCCCGTGGTTTCGCCACGCTCTGGCTCAGCCGCGAAGCCAAGAACAACGCGTTCAATGCCGAGATGATTCGTGAGCTGATCCTGGCACTGGACAAGGTCCAGGCCGATCCGAGCCTGCGTTTCCTGCTGCTGCGCGGCCGCGGCAAGCATTTCAGTGCCGGCGCCGACCTGGCCTGGATGCAACAATCGGCCGAACTCGATTACCACACCAACCTGGACGATGCCCGCGAGCTCGCGGAGTTGATGTACAACCTGGCCAAGCTGAAGCTCCCGACCCTGGCCGTGGTGCAAGGCGCGGCCTTTGGCGGCGCGGTGGGCCTGGTCAGTTGCTGCGACCTGGCGATCGGCACCGATGACGCGCAGTTCTGCCTGTCGGAAGTGCGCATCGGCCTGGCGCCAGCGGTGATCAGCCCCTTCGTCGTGCAAGCCATCGGCGAACGTGCGGCCCGTCGCTATGCGCTGACGGCCGAGCGTTTCAGCGGCCAGCGGGCCCAGGAATTGGGCCTGCTCAGCGAGAGTTATCCGGCCAGCGAGCTGGAGGCGCAAGTCGAAAGCTGGATCAGCAACCTGCTGCTCAACAGCCCGCAAGCCATGCGTTCAAGCAAAGAGTTGCTGCGTGAAGTCGGCAGCGGTGCACTGAACCCGGCCCTGCGTCGCTACTGCGAAAACGCCATTGCCCGGATCCGGGTCAGCCCCGAAGGCCAGGAAGGCTTGCGCGCCTTCCTGCACAAACGCCCGCCGAGCTGGCAGGCCGAATCCACCACCAAGGAGCCGCGTTGATGAGCGCACCTGTACTCACCACCCTGCTGGTGGCCAACCGCGGCGAAATCGCTTGCCGGGTCATGCGCACTGCCAAGGCCCTGGGCCTGACCACCGTGGCCGTGCACAGCGCCACTGACCGTGACGCACGCCACAGCCGCGAAGCCGATATCCGCGTGGACCTGGGCGGCAGCAAAGCGGCCGACAGCTACCTGCAGATCGACAAACTGCTGGCCGCGGCCAAGGCCAGTGGCGCCCAGGCGATTCACCCCGGCTACGGCTTCCTTTCGGAGAACGCCGGTTTTGCCCGCGCCATCGAAAACGCCGGGCTGATTTTCCTCGGCCCACCGGCCTCGGCCATTGACGCCATGGGCAGCAAGTCTGCCGCCAAAGCCTTGATGGAAACCGCCGGTGTGCCGCTGGTCCCGGGGTATCACGGCGAAGCCCAGGACCTGGAGACCTTCCGCGTCGCCGCCGAGCGCATCGGCTACCCGGTGCTGCTCAAGGCCACAGCCGGTGGCGGCGGCAAGGGCATGAAAGTGGTCGAGGACACTCGCCAGTTGGCCGAAGCCCTGGCCTCGGCCCAGCGTGAAGCCCTGTCATCGTTCGGCGACTCGCGGATGCTGGTGGAAAAGTACCTGCTCAAGCCGCGCCACGTGGAAATCCAGGTGTTCGCCGACCAGCACGGCAACTGCCTGTACCTCAACGAACGGGACTGCTCGATTCAACGTCGCCACCAGAAGGTGGTGGAAGAAGCGCCAGCCCCCGGCCTCAGCGCCGAGTTGCGCCAAGCCATGGGCGAAGCGGCGGTTCGGGCCGCCCAGGCCATCGGCTATGTCGGCGCCGGAACCGTGGAGTTTCTGCTGGACTCGCGTGGCGAGTTCTTCTTCATGGAAATGAACACCCGCCTGCAGGTCGAACACCCGGTCACCGAAGCCATCACCGGCCTGGACCTGGTGGCCTGGCAGATTCGCGTCGCCCAGGGCGAACCACTGCCAATGACCCAGGCGCAGGTGCCGCTGATCGGCCATGCAATTGAAGTGCGCTTGTACGCCGAAGACCCGGGCAACGACTTCCTGCCGGCCACCGGGCACCTGGCGCTGTACCGCGAATCCGCCGCGGGCCCGGGACGTCGAGTGGACAGTGGCGTCGAGGAAGGTGATGTAGTTTCGCCGTACTATGATCCGATGCTCGGCAAGCTGATTGCCTGGGGCGAGGACCGCGAACAGGCGCGCCTGCGCTTACTGAGCATGCTCGATGAGTTCGCCATTGGCGGCCTGAAGACCAACATCAGCTTTTTGCGCAGAATCGTCGCCCACCCGGCCTTCGCCGCAGCCGAACTGGACACCGGATTTATCCCACGCTACCAGGAACAATTGCTGCCGGCGCCCCAGGCACTCAGTGACGAATTCTGGCAAGCCGCCGCCCAGGCCTTCGCCCAAAGCCAGCGCCCCAACGTGCGCGGCGACGACCCCCGTTCACCCTGGGCCAACGGCAACGGTTTCCGTGCCGGCTTGCCGGCGGAAACCACCCTGCACCTGAGCTGTGAAGGCCAGGACCGGGCCATTACCCTGGCGCCGGCCAATGCCCACACAGCCGAGCTCAAGGGTGAGCAGTTGCGAGTGGAGCATCAGGGGGTGCGCCGCCAACTGCGGGCCATCCGCCAGGACCGCCAGTTGTACCTGCAGTGGGCAGGCGAGTTGCGCTGCATCAATGAGTACGACCCGATTGCCGCGGTTGACGCCAGCCACAGCCATCAGGGCGGGCTGACCGCCCCCATGAACGGCAGCATTGTCCGGGTGTTAGTCGAGCCCGGGCAGACAGTGCAAGCCGGTACACCGCTGGTGGTGCTCGAGGCGATGAAAATGGAGCACAGCATTCGGGCGCCCCAGGATGGCGTGGTCAAGGCCTTGTACTGCCAGGAAGGTGAGATGGTCACCGAAGGCAGCACGCTGGTCGAGTTGGAGTAATCGGGAGCAGCGCTGAGGTCCTGCGCGGCAGGACCTCAGCGGGCTAAAACCGCGCGGTGGCCTGCACCACCACGCCGATGATCCGACACTGGTCGGTAAACAGGGCCTTGGGGTAGGTTGGATTCAAGGGCACCAGATAACGTTGCCCGCCCTCCTCGATCAACTTGCGAAAGGTCGCTTCGGCGCTGTCGGCCCATTGCGCGATCACCAGTTTGCCCGGCACCGCTTCCAGCGCCGGGTCGACCAGGATCAGCATGTCCTGGGCAATACTGATGCCTGTGGGTGCAGTCATCGCATCCCCCACCACCACCAGCCAGAACGCCGCACCCAAGGCATGGTAATCCGACATCTCGGAGCGCACATTGCTGTAGGCCGGTACCTGCGCTTCGCGCACTTCAGACAATTCTCGCCAGTCGCTCACCGGGTATCGAAAGTACGGGTTGTACTTTTGCGCCAGCGATGGCGGTTGCTCACCGCTATCGTCCTGCGCCTGCTCGACCTCCCTGAGCACCATGGCCACTTCGAGAAAGCCCAATCCCAGCTCCTGAAGGACCCGGTTCATGTCATCGAGGCTGGGCTGGCGCCGTTTGTTGAGCCAATGCCCGACGCCACCCTGTGACATGGCGAGGCGCTCGGCGAGTTTTTCCTGAGTGATCCGCAGTTCACTCATCTTGGCCTTGACCAATTCAATCCATTTATCCATGGGCGGAACAATACTTCGCGTTGGCTGACCCTCAACACACACATTGTAGTATTTAATTTTTGGTAATGAATACAATTAGTACTACTCTCTACCAACACCAAAGGCCCCACCCACGGAGTAGGTACTCACCATGGACATCACCGACACCACGCTACCCGCGTCGGAAACCACCCGCGACTTCACCTCACTCAAGCACTGCGCCGCCGCCCAGCGCGCACTGGACTATTACTTGAAACCCGCTGTTTCAGAACCCCAGGTAGTCGAACGGCTCTTCGCTGTCAGCCATCACGTCAGCCGCGAGGAGGCCCTGGTGCATGCCTCGGACCTGTTGCGCTGTGCCGCCGCCTCCGCCCATGAGTCGGCGGACACCCTGCAGGGCGCACGCCGCGACCTGGCGTTATCGGTGGTGCACATGATCGACATGGCCAAAGCCATGGTGGACAGGTCACTGGACGCAGAACAAATCTATTGAGATAAGCCGGTTGAGACCGTGCAAAGACGTGCGAACCAGGATCGGTCGGCAACGTCTGGCAAAACGACAGGAAAGAATTTCCTATGAGGGGGGGGTAAAAATAGTTGACTTGTAAATGATAATGATTATTATTGCATGCAGCTGGTCGCGAGATCAGTCGATAGACCAAGGGACCTTAGGTCGGACTCTTGGAATATCTCCTCATCAGGCTAATCACGGTTTTTGACCCGGCTTTTTGCCGGGTCTTTTTTTTGCCAGTTATTCTGGCTTTGGCTTCAGGCTAATGAAGACGGGTACTGCTGAATTCGATGGCGCGGATGATATCAAAAGACCACCTTTTTGCAACACGACTCACAAAAACCCGGATTAAACACTGATAAATAGCACTTGAGAATCAATTGCATAGCCACTAAGCTGCTGCAGCGTCAAGGACGACGCCCCCCTCCTTTCCCGGTAAATTGCCCTCGGCTTTACCCCCCGCCCGTGTACAGTAGCGTCATAAAAATCATATCCAGGATGAGATTATGACCGTGGCTCAACGCTCCTTTGATATCACTGCCAACTTCGACAGCGGCAACATCGAAGTGCTGGACCTCAGCAACCCGCTACAGGCCTTGCTGGCCATCAAGCCCGACACCCGCAGCCCGCATTTCCAGTGGTTCCACTTCAAGGCCAGCGGCCTGCATGTGGGCGAAGAACATTGGTTTCGCCTGAGCAACGCCAGTAAGTCCTCCTACAACAAGGCCTGGGACGGTTACCAGGCCGTGGCCTCCTACGACCACGTCAACTGGTTCCGGGTGCCGACCATTTTTGAAGGCGACTGCCTGCGCTTCAGCCTGGAAGCCCGCGAGACTCACGCCTGGTTCGCCTACTTCGAGCCCTACAGCCGCGGCCGCCATGACTGGCTGATCGAGCAGGCGCTGGGCAAGGCCGGTACCGAACTACTGGCCACCGGCAAGAGCGTCGAGGGCCGTGACATTCAACTGTTGCGCAAGGGCACTGGCGCCGAAGGCCAGCGCAAGGTCTGGATCATCGCCCAGCAGCACCCTGGCGAACACATGGCCGAATGGTTCATGGAGGGGGTGATCGAACGCCTGCAACAGCACAATGACCCAGAGCTCAGCAGCCTGCTGGCCAGTGCCGACCTGTATCTGGTGCCGAACATGAACCCGGACGGGGCATTCCACGGCCACCTGCGTACCAACGCCATGGGCCAGGACCTCAACCGAGCCTGGCAGAGCGCAAGCCAGGAAAGCAGTCCGGAAGTGTTGTTTGTGCAGCAGCACATGGACCAATACGGCGTCGACCTGTTCCTGGATATCCACGGCGATGAAGAAATCCCCTACGTGTTCACCGCCGGCTGTGAAGGCAACCCTGGCTACACCCCGCGCCTGGCCGCGCTTGAGGAACATTTTCGCAGCCATCTGAAACACAAGACCCGCGACTTCCAGACCACCCACGGCTACACCCGCGACCTGCCAGGGCAAGCCAACATGACCCTGGCCTGCAACAGCGTCGGACAGAAGTTCGACTGCCTGTCACTGACCCTGGAAATGCCGTTCAAGGACCACAACGACGCCCCGAACGCCCTCACCGGCTGGTCCGGCAAGCGTTCGATGCAATTGGGCAAGGATGTGTTGTCGACCGTCGCCGAGCTGGTGAAGACCCTGCGCTGATCGCCCAACTGGCCGCATGCCCTGGCGCATGCGGCCCTCAGGCCTCGCCGGCAGCCAGCCGCCGGCAATCGTCCGGCCCCAGCAGACGGCCGTCCTCGGCGCGCAGTTCCAGCGACCTGATCGGCTGCCCCGTCTGACGATCCACCAGGCGCGAATGCGCCTCCCCCGGCGTGAAGAAAAACCCCTCGCCCCACTGGCGCAAGCCAATGATCAACGGAAACAGCCCGCGACCCTTCTCGGTCAGCCGGTACTCCTGATAGGCGCTGCCATCGGAAGCCGGCAGCAGCTCGAAAATCTCGTGTTCGACCAGCGCCCGCAGGCGCGCTGAAAGGATGTTCCTGGCCATGCCCAGGTTGCGTTGGAACTCGCCAAAACGGCAGAGGCCATCGAAGGCATCCCGCACGATCAGCAATGACCAGACATCGCCGATGGCGTCCAGTGAGCGGGCGACCGGGCATTCGGCGTCGGCAAAGGCAGTGCGTTTGACCATGGGTAAGCTCGCAGGTAGGCAATCGAAAATGTAGTTGCAATATAAAACCAGCCTCTCTACCGTACAACTGGTTTTGATTTGAAACTACATACGAGGTCGACCATGAAGCCTAGCGTGCACCTGAGCAGCGCCGTCGTTCTGCTGTTCTCCATTGCCTGTGGCCTGGCGGTGGCCAATGTCTATTACGCCCAGCCACTGCTGGACGCCATGGCGCAAGCCTTCGCCATTGCCCCGGCAACCATTGGCCTGGTCGTGACCTTGAGCCAGGTCGGCTACGGCATCGGCCTGCTGTTGCTGGTGCCCCTGGGCGACCTGCTCAACCGCCGACGCTTGATCGTCGGCCAAACGCTGCTATCGAGCGTGGCGTTGCTGATGATCGCCCTGGCCCCCACCGCCGGCTGGCTGCTGCTGGGCATGACCCTGACCGGGCTGCTCGCGGTGGTCACCCAGGTGTTGGTGGCCTACGCCGCCACGCTGGCCATGCCGCAGCAACGGGGTCGAGTGGTCGGCATCGTTACCAGCGGCATCGTGGTCGGCATCCTGCTGGCCCGCACGGTGTCCGGGGGCATGGCTGACCTGGCCGGATGGCGCTCGATCTATTGGCTATCGGCCGCGCTGACCTTGCTGATGGCCCTGCTGCTGCTTTACGTGCTGCCCAAACAGGAAGCCGCGCAGCCACCGCAACGCTACTGGCGCTTGATCGGCTCGGTGTTTGTGCTGTTCAAGGAAGAACCCGTGCTGCGCCAGCGGGCCGTATTGGCCTTGCTCTCGTTCGCCAGCGCCATGGTGCTGTGGACACCCATGGTATTGCCACTGAGCGCGCCGCCCTTGTCGCTGTCCCACAGTGAAATCGGCCTGTTCGGGCTGGCAGGCGCCGCCGGGGCCCTGGCCGCTGCCCGTGCCGGGCATCTGGCGGACCGTGGCCTGGGCCACTGGGTCAGCGGCCTGTCCCTGCTGTTGATGCTTGCCTCATGGTTGCCGATCGGTCTGGCCCAGTCCTCGCTCTGGGCCTTGCTGCTGGGGGTGATCACCTTCGACCTCGGCTTGCAGGCCATGCATGTGACCAGCCAGAGCCTGATTTACGGCGTACGGCCCGAGGCGCAAAGCCGGCTGACCGCCGGGTACATGCTGTTCTACTCGATTGGCAGTGCCCTGGGTTCACTCGCCTCGACCGCCGTCTACGCCTGGGCCGGCTGGCTCGGCGTGTGCCTGCTGGGTGCCGGGATCAATGCCCTGGCGCTGGTCTATTGGTTATCGACCTTCAGAAGCGCTGCCGGCCAGCGCGGCAGCGCCCTGCTCGATCAGTGATCCTTGCCGGACAGCATGCTCTGCAACACGCCGTCACGCCGTATCCAGCCATGGAACAGCGCCGCGGCCAAGTGCAGCAATACCGTGAGGAACAGCAGGTAGGCCAGGTAACCATGGGCCCGGCGCAGGAAGGCAAAGAGCGCGGCATCGGCCGGCAGGAGTGCCGGCAGTTGCACGCCAATGCCCAGGGTGACCGGGTCGCCCGCCGCCGAAATCATCGCCCAACCGAGCAGCGGCAAGACCAGCATCAGGGCATACAGCAGGCCATGGGACGCCTTGGCCGCGAGCACCTGCCAGCCGGGCAGATCAGCCGGCAAGGGCGGCTGACGCGTCGAGAAGCGCACAACCAGGCGCACGATCACCAGCAACAGAATCGCCACGCCCAGCGGTTTGTGCAGGTGGATCAGCCATTCATGGCGTTCGGACACCGAGGCGACCATGCCGGCGCCGATGAACAGCATGCCAATCACCAGCAACGCCATCAGCCAGTGCAGCAGCCGCGCCAGGGGCGCGAAGTGATTCGGTTGCGCGCTCATTGGGCGGCCTCCTGTTTAGCGCCGGGCAACTGGCCGACTTCGCTGGTCCGTCGCAGGTAAGAGCTGGCGTAGGCAGCCGAGCGCGCCGCCAGCAAAGGGTCTTTCGAGGCTTCGATGCCACTGGGCAGAATCAGCGGGTCATAGTTGATGTCCCGGCACTCGCCGCTGTTTTGCGCCTGGCTGCTTTGCAGCACCAGCGTCCCGGCGTTCAGCACCTTGCGTTCGGCCGGCCAGGCTTGACTGGCGTCGTCAGTGGGGTCCGTCGGATCGGCCAGGGTGATCAGCAACTGCCAGCGCAGCGGTCCGGCCTGCAGACGCTCGCGCAAGTCCTGCTCGAGAACATCGGCGCCTTGCGCGACGCTGGTCGTTGCGCCGTCCCGGGCCAGCGGGACCACCCCCCAACGCACGGCCTGGCGCTGACCCGCCGGGCTCACCAGATAAAACGCATGGAGGCCGTTATAGGTCTCGGTGGCGTAGCTGGCCGAGGCCTTGGCGCTCTTGATCCAGCGCAGGAACGGTGCGGTTTCCGGGTGCGCGGCAAAAAATGCCGGGGCCGCCGCCGGGTCCGGTTTGCCGGTCGCAGGATCCGGGCTCTGCGCCTGCTGCAACTGATAGAACGCCTGCGGCGTACCCACCGGGAACACCGGCATGCTGTTCATGCCTGTGCGCCATTGTTGCCCGTCCGCCTGGGTGAAGCGCAGTGCCAGGCTACGGATCGGCACGCGGGTATCCGGCGCATAGGGATTGCCGCTGGGCAAGGCAAACCGCCCGACCACCGGGGTTCGCGCAGCGTTGAACACCTGCGCGGTGGAATAGGCACGCGCCTCGTTGCTGCTCTCGAAATAGCCGATCACGCACACGCCCTTGGCGTGGTTGCGGCGAAATCCGGGGTGAACACCGTTGTTGGTTTCGAGCACGTTGACCAGTGCCTTGGGGGTCAGGCGCTGTGGGTCGAGTGAGCCGTTGACATAGGCAAAGGCCACCGCCATGACGCCCACCACCAGGCCAATCGCGGCCAGGCGCAAGGTCAGATTGAAGGGACTTAAAGGGGGCCTATCGGGGGTCGGGGAACGATCTACCATGTAACACTCCAGGGCCGGGTTCGGCTTGCGGCAAGGATCAGGCAGACGTTGCCCGCACAGGTTTATTCCAGGGCCCGGTGTTTATTTGTGCGCCACGGGAATAACCTCCCCTGCCAAGCGTCTTTCTGGTCCCACGCGTAGTGACTGGCCCGCCCACCATGAACCCTCTCGACGAACAGTTACGTGATCTCATCCCCAGGCTGCGCCGCTTTGCCGTCTCGCTGACGCGCAACCCCAGCAGCGCCGACGACCTGGTGCAGTCCTGCCTGGAACGCGCGCTGTCGAGTTGGGGCAGCAAACACCCGGAGGGCGACCTGCGGGCCTGGTTGTTTGCGATTCTGTACCGGCAGTTTCTCGACGCCCATCGCCGCTCCCGGCGTTATGCGCGGATGCTCGAGTTTTTCACCGGCCGCGACGAGCCGCAGCCCTCGCTGGAACGCACGGTGATCGCGCAGACCACCCTGGAAGCCTTCGACCGGTTGCCCACCGAACAACGGGCGCTGTTGCTCTGGGTTTCCGTGGAGGGCTTGAGTTATAAAGAGGTCGCCGAGATCCTCGCCGTCCCTCTCGGTACCGTGATGTCTCGTCTGTCCCGCGCGCGCCAGGCCTTGCGCCAGCTCAGCGACGGCGAAATCAGCAGCCCTTCACTGCGGATACTCAAATGATCAGCATGCCTCCCAGCGTCAATGACCTGCACGCCTACGTCGACCATCAGCTCAACGATGCCGACCGGCGCCTGGTAGAGACGTACCTGGTGGCCAATCCACAAATGGCCGGGCAGGTACGCGCCTGGCAGCAGGACGCCCAGCAACTGCGGGCAGCCCTGGGCGGCGCCTTGCAACGGCCGGGCAACCTGGACCTCGACCCAGGCCTGATTCGCCAGCGCCGCAAGCGCCAGTCCCGACGCTACCTGGCCAGCGCCGCCGTGCTGCTGATTGCGGTGAGTGTCGGCGGCCTGGGCGGCTGGCAAGCACGGCAAATGACCCTCAGCGGCGGCCCCTTGCCGATGACCGACGCGATGCAGGCCTATCGAATGTTCGCCCAGCAGGGCATGCTGCCGGCCGACTATCGGGTCAGCGATGACGGCGACATGCAGGGTTGGCTCGACCATTATTTTGCCCACGCCAACCGCCTGCCGGACCTCGCCAACTCGGGTTTCCAGCCGGTCAGCGCCCGTTTGTTGAGCACTGACCAGGGCCCGGCCGCCATGGTGATGTATGAAGATCAAGGCGGGCGCAAGATCAGCTTCTACATCCGTCCGCCCGGCCCGCGGAACTACTTGCTGCCCAAAGGCAGTCGCAGCGACGGTGAATTGCAGGCGCAGTACTGGTCGGGGGCCGGCTACAACTATGCGATGGTCAGCGAAACCCGCGACCCAGCGACCCAGATCATCAAGCAGAGCCTGAAGTTCTAGCCGCCCGACCTGGACTTTTATCGCTATCATGCCGGCGTTTGCAGGCTTGATGCCGCCCTCTCTTCCATTGACTGGATGTGTTCATGCATACCCTTGCACAACTGCGCGCCGGCGAGCTGGCCGGGATCAAACGGCTGGACCTGTCGTGCGGCCTGAAGGCATTTCCCGAGGAAATCTTCGACCTGGCGGACTCACTCGAGGTGCTTAACCTCAGTGGCAACGCCTTGCGCCAATTGCCGGACGACCTGCACCGGCTGCGCCACCTGCGGGTGCTGTTCTGCTCGGACAATCAGTTCAGCGAACTGCCCGCCTGCCTGGGTCAATGCCCACAACTGAGCATGATCGGCTTCAAGAGCAATCGCTTGAAGGAAGTCCCCGCCGCTGCGCTACCGCCCCAGTTACGCTGGTTGATCCTGACCGACAATGAGCTGGAGGCGTTGCCCAGCGAACTGGGGCAACGCCCTCTGCTGCAAAAACTCATGCTCGCCGGCAACCGGCTGCGCAGCCTGCCCGCCAGCCTTGGCCAGTGCCACCGGCTGGAGCTGATCCGCATTGCCGAAAACCGCCTCACCGAGTTGCCCGAATGGTTGCTGAGCCTGCCGGCCCTGGCCTGGCTGGCGTATGCCGGCAACCCCCTGGAAACCGAGGCCGAAGCCAGCGCGTTGGCCGCCACCGCGCACATCCCCTGGGCGCAGTTGCAGCTGCAGCAGCGCCTGGGCGAAGGCGCTTCGGGGGTGATTCATCAGGCGCTGTGGCAGTCGCCATCACAGCCGGCACGCGAGGTCGCGGTGAAACTCTACAAAGGGCCGATGACCAGCGACGGTTCGCCCCTGCATGAAATGAACGCCTGCCTCAGCGCCGGCAGTCATGCGCAGTTGATCAGCGTGCTGGGGCGCATCGTCGACCATCCGCAGCAGCAGGCGGGCCTGGTGATGGGGTTGATCGATCCCAGTTATCGCAACCTGGCCGCCTTGCCCAGCCTGGATTCCTGCAGCCGTGACCTGTATGAGCCCGGCACACGCTTTACCGCCGAAGTGGCGTTGAACATCGCCCGCGGTATCGCCTCGGCCGCCGGGCACCTGCATCAACAGGGCATCACCCACGGCGACCTCTACGGCCACAACACCTTGTACAACGATCAGGGCGACTGCCTGCTGGGCGACTTCGGTGCGGCGTCCTTCCATGCCCACGCCGAGACCCTGGAAACCCGCGCACTGCAACGCATCGAAGTGCGAGCCTTCGGGATTCTGCTGGGGGAATTGTTGGCGCGAATCGACTCCGGCCTGAGTGCGGCACGGCGCGAGGCCCTGGCGCTGTTGCAACGGCAATGCTGTCAACCCCACGTGCTGGCACGCCCTGGGTTCAAGGATATCCAGGCAGCGTTGCGCCAGGCTTGATGGGCTCGCGGACAAGCCTTGCTCCTACCCCGTGCTCGGTATACCCGTGATGTGTGGGGAACCGGCGAAACGGTGGGAGCCGGCTTGCCGGCGATGATCCGCAGGTGCCTGGTTTAACCGGCCAACCCGACAAACATGTCCTGCACGTCGTCGTGGTTGTCCAGGCCTTCGAGGAAGGCTTCGACTTCTTCCATTTGCGCGTCAGTCAAACCGCTGACCGGGTTCTTTGGTTTGTAGCCCAGTTTCGCCGACAGCACGGTGAACCCTTGCTCCGGCAAGGCTTTCTGTACCGAGTCGAGGTCGGTGGCTTCGGTGATGAACAGGGTCGCGCCGTCTTCGGCCGGTTCGAAATCCTGGGCCCCGGCTTCGATCGCCGCCATTTCCGGGTCGGCGTCCGGGGTGTCCGGCGATGCCTCGATCATGCCCACGTGGTCGAAGTCCCAGGCCACGGAGCCGGAAGCCCCCAGTTGCCCCTTGCGGAACGCCACGCGGATTTCCGCCACGGTGCGGTTGATGTTGTCGGTCACGCACTCAACGATCAGCGGCACCTGGTGCGGGGCAAAACCTTCGTAGGTCACACGGTGGTACTGCACGGTCTCGCCCAGTTGACCCGACCCTTTCTTGATCGCACGTTCCAGGGTTTCACGGGGCATCGAGGCCTTCTTGGCCTGCTCCACCACCAGGCGCAAATGTGCGTTGGTTGCGGTATCGGCACCGTTACGCGCAGCAATGGTGATTTCCTTCACCAGCTTGCCGAAGATTTTCCCCTTGGCGTTGGCTGCCGCTTCTTTGTGTTTAACCTTCCACTGTGCGCCCATAACTCACTCTCTTGATCTGTGGCGCCGAGACATCTATTGGCCGACGCGTTGCGCAAGTTTATACGGCAAAAAGTTGGCAATCGACCAAAAAGTGCAGTGCGTGAGTGACATCATCACAAGCGCCTGTAGGGGGTTTCTGAAATGCACGCCAGGACTGACTATTCACCCTCAGTGTTTCGTACCCTCGATGCCCCGAACTTCATGGCAGAAGAGTGTGTGATGCACAACGACATGGATAGCCCCCTGGGCCTGAGCCCCACCCTGACCCTCCCCGCACTCGCCTTGAGTTTTGCGGTGCGCCAGTTCAAGGGGCACGAAGCCCTGAACCAGCTGTACGAACTGGACATCGAGCTGCTCGGCCCGGCTCCGGCGATTGCGCTCGAACAGTGGCTGCACCAGCCGGCCTACCTCGGCCTCACTCCAGACACCGGCCGCCACGGGATCGTCCAGCGGGTCGGCCTGGTCGAGGCGAGCGCACAGCAGATCGCTTACCGCCTGACCCTGACCCCTCGCCTGCTCGCCTTGGAGCAACCGCCGCGACGGCGTGTTTGGCACGAGTTGAGCGTGCCACACCTGCTGCACCAGTTGCTCGAGGAGCACGGCCTGCCCGCCGACAGTTACCGCTTCGAGTTGCATCATGGCGAGTACCCGCCCCGAGCGCTGTGCATCCAGTACGACGAAACCGACCTGCACCTGCTGCATCGGCTGTGCGAAGAGGAAGGCATCCACTTTCACTTTGAACACCAGCACGAGCGACATGTACTGGTGTTTGCCGAAGACAGTGCCAGCTTCACCCAGCACCCGCTTGAGACCGCCTTTGCGCCCGGTGCCAGCCAGGCGGTCATCCGCCAGATGTTTCAATGCTACAACCCGCCCTGCTCTGCGCCGCGCGCCCGCATTCAGCCAGGGGGCGATACGCAAGGGTCGAACCCCACGGCGACAGACGCCGCCAATCAGGTGTCTCAGGCCACGACCCGCTCAACCCCGACCCAGCAGCACCAACACCAACTCAGCCGGCGCGAGCTCGAACGCCTGCGTTGCCTGCATCGGCAGGTCCAGGGGCACAGCACACAGCCCGGCCTGCGCAGTGGCAGCATCCTGCAAGTCAGTGGCCATCCTGTCGCGGCGTTCAACGACCAATGGTTGCTCTGCGAGGTCGAGTACCAAGGCACAGCGACCCACTACAGCAATCAATTCACCGCCATCCCCTGGTCAAGCGAGTTTCGCCCGGCGCTCAACCACCCCAAGCCACGCATCCACGGCCAGCAGCTCGCTCGGGTGGCAGAGCCGCCAGTGCTCGACGCTCAAGGTCGCGTGGAAGTCTGGTTGTGGCCTTCGCAAACGGCGGGTGACGCGCCGTCAGGCCTTTGGTTGCCAAGGGTCCAGGTGGACGCCGGTGCCACGCCGTTGCCCACAGGTGGCAGTGAAGTCCAGGTCAGCTTCCTCGATGGCGATCCCGATCGACCGGTGCTGTACGCCGCCGACCTCGGCGCAACGCGCGCTGACACCACCCGACAGGATGAGGCACACCCCATCAGCCTCTCGGCCAATGGCAACGTGCTGCACCTGACTGCGGACAGCATCACCTTGTCCGGTCCGCTGTTCAGTCCCACGCCCGCACCTTGCGCCCCCCCCCCTCGAACAGGCCGCTCCATCACCCCCCAAAGACAGCGGCTGGAGCGGTGAGATCTATCTGTTCGAACGCCCGCCCGCGACCACTGACCGCCTGGCCCACGCCAACTGGTACATCGTGCGTTTGCCGCGCCCCGGGCTCAAGGAGTTGACCGGCCTGGATCGCAACGACGTGGTCATGCAAGGCACCAGCCTGGTATCAGGTCAACTGGCACTGTCGCCCGCGCAGAAAAACCAGTTGGCCTGCGAGTTCGCCCGCACCCCGGAACAACTGTGCCTGCTGTATCCGGGGCACTGCGTGGCGCTGGCTGAGTATTTCCAGCAACACTGGAACAGCGAGCAACGCCTGAGCTTCATCAATACCGCCAGGCCGATCAGCCCACCTGCGCGCACGGGGCACAACCAGCTGTTGTTCGACTGGCTGCTACCCCACGCTGGCAAGACGCCTTGACCCCCTTCGGTCTCTGTCCGCCATACCGGCGACGGTGTCCTGCGCCAGGGGTGCACGAGTTATCAACTGCGCAGTGGCTTGATCGCCACGGGCACACACGTACGTTCAGCTTGCAGGCCTGCCGGGCGGCTGTTCCAGTGGGGGATCAGCACCAGGGCCGAAAACAACGCACAGCCGGCAAACACGATAAACACCGTGACCGTGTCGAAGTAGCCCGGCAGCAGACCGCCGAGGATCGCCCCGACCGAACCGCAGCCGTTGACGAAACCGGCGGCGCTAGCGCCGGCCTTCGTGGTGCCGAAGTCAATGGCGGCCGCACCGCTGATCATCGAGTCCGGTCCGTACAGGGTCAGGGCCTGCAGGCTCAAGACGCAAGCCGGCAAGCGCCGTGCACCGAACAGTTTGTCCGAGGCCAGGCCAATCATGCTCGGCCCCAGCAGCCCCGCCAGTTCGAACGCGGTGGGGATGATCGCTGCCCCCACCTTGCCCACCGAGGGCATTTGCTCGAAGACAATCACCGGCCCCCACAACAGAATCGCGTAGCGCGCCGGCTTGAGCATGAAGTACGCCAGGCCCAGGGTCAGCACCGTGCGGGTCGGCGAGGATGCCCCAGGTAAACTGGCCGACGGCATAGGCCGCCAGGTAGAGCCCGTCGAGGTTGGCCATGGTCATTTTGTCGAGGTGCAGGCCCGGGTCTTCGCCGATCCCCAACTTGGCCACGGAGAACGCTTTGCGGGTGAAATAGAAGGCCGCGTAGGCAAGCCAGGTGATGGCGAAGATTTGCACACGCCAACGCTTGATGGTGCCGATGTGCTTGTTCATGGTGGATCTGACCCCAGGGGGTGAATGTGCCGGCAGATTCAGAAAACCAAACGCCTGTGTTTTTTATTGTTGAGCACTGCGCCAAGGCCCCCTTTGAAGGCGGGTGTTAGCGGTCAGATATGTCCTGCACCATCCCTGCCTGGAGATTGTCTACGCGCGCCAGGATCATGACCACCGCGGCGGGTCGATTGACCGATCAGCGGGGCCTGGGCGATAAAAACAATGACTGATAAATAGGTGGAATCGATTTATTGTATTTTAAATATAAGCTCAGCTTTTAAGAGGTCCTGCGATGTCGGTATCCCACGCCCAGCTCAAGGCTTTCCATGCCGTGGCCAAGTACGGCAGTTTCACCAAAGCCGCCGAACGCTTGTTCTTGACCCAGCCGGCAATCTCCGACCAGGTGCGCAAACTCGAAGAACGTTTTGGGGTGTTGCTGTTTCATCGCAACAAACGTTCAGTGCGCCTGACCGACCTGGGTGAGCGCCTGTTGAGCATCACCCAACGCCTGTTCGTGATCGAAGCCGAGGCCCAGGAACTGCTGCACGACTCTCGGGCCCTGCAGACCGGCAGCCTGATCCTGGCGGTGGATGCCCCGGTCCACGTGCTGCCGCAAATCGCCCGGTTCTGCGAGCGCTATCCGGGCATCAGTGTGAAGATCGAAACCGGCAACACCGACGAATCGCTGTTTCGCCTGTTCAACTACCAGGCTGACCTGGCCCTGCTCGGACGGGACGTCAGCGATGCGCGCCTGCTGACACTGCCGCTGCGCAACGACCCGATAGTGGCATTCGTTTCCCGCAACCACCCCTGGGCCGACCGCGAGTCGATCTGCCTGGCGGATCTGGACGACACCCCGCTGGTGCTGCGTGAAGTCGGCTCGGTGACCCGCCAGACCCTGGAGGAAGAAATGGCCCGGGCCGGCTTGCGCATTCGCCCGGCGATCCAGGTGGAAGGCCGTGAGGCCGCGCGGGAAGCCGTGGTGGTCGGGATTGGCGTGGGCGTGGTCTCGGCCGCCGAGTTTGGCGCCGACTCACGGGTTTGCGCACTGCCGATCATTGATTGCACCCGGCGCCTGACCGAAACCCTGGTGTGTCTGCGCGAGCAGAGTTCACGGCGGGTGGTGGCGACGTTTTTGCAGATGGTGCGCGAGAGTCTGGAGTAGGCAGGTCCAGCCCCATCGCGAGCAAGCGCGCTCCCACAGTAAAACTGGCTGCCCGCAAATGTTGCGTACGGTCACCAAACCTGTAGGAGCGAGCTTGCTCGCGAGAGCCGCACCACTGTCCGTCAGACCGGCGCCAGGGCAAAAAACGCTTGGATCAGGCGCAGGTCCCGGCGCCGCGCCATGCAGCCGATCAGGTGCCGATTGACCAGCCCCTCACCGATGATCGGCACTGCCCGCACCCGCGGGTCGTGACTGACCTCGACCGACGACACCACCCCAATCCCGAGTTCCGCCGCCACCGCCTCGGTCACCGCTTCGCGGCTGTCCAGCTCCAGGAGCACTCGAGGGGTGATCCGCGCCTGGCTGCAGGCTTCATCAAAGGTGCGCCGGGTGATCGAACTCGGCTCACGCAGGACCATGATCACCTGGTCCAGCGCCGCGAGGCTGATGCCCTGCTCCAGGCTCGACCACGGGTGGCCGGCGGGCACCAGCGCACAGATGCGCGACTCGCTCAGGGCTTGCAGGTGCAGGCCCTTGCGTGGCTCGACTTCGGTCAGTACCGCCACGTCGGCATGCTCGGCCAGCAGCGCGGCGAGGGTTTCCTGGGCATTGCCCAAGCGCAGGTTGACCGTGATGCCCGGGTAGCGCGCCCGCAGGCTGGCGAGCATCGGCATGACCATGTGCGGCCCGTCCGCCGCCACTTCCAGGCGCCCGGTCAGTAATTGTCGGTTGGCCTCAAGCATGACCTGGGCCTCTTCGGCCAGGCTGAACATCGCCCGGGTGATCGCCGCCAGCTTGGTGCCCTCCTCCGTCAGTTCGACGCGCCGCGCGGTGCGCCGCAACAGCGTGATCTGGTAATGCTCCTCCAGCGCCTTGATGTGCCCGGTCACCGCCGGCTGGCTGATAAACAGCCGGGCAGCGGCCCGGGTAAAGCTGCCCTCGCGGGCCACCGCATCGAATGCGCGCAGCTGGAACAGATTCATGAATAAGCCTTACTGATGGTTGGCATAACAACAAACAATTTGATTGATGGCACAGCAAATTGCAATTTATCTCCCGTAGCTTCATCCCATCGATAACGAGGACACGCGAATGAGCACTGCCGAACCCATCCTGCTCACCCCCGGCCCACTGACGACTTCGGCCCGCACCCGCCAAGCGATGATGGTCGACTGGGGCTCATGGGATGACCGCTTCAACCAATTGACTGCCAGCCTCTGCGAACAACTGCTGAGCATCGTCAACGGCGCCGATAGCCATCACTGCGTGCCCCTGCAAGGCAGCGGGACCTTCGCCGTCGAAGCGGCAATCGGCACCCTGGTGCCCCGCGACGGTAAAGTGCTGGTGCTGATCAACGGCGCATACGGCAAGCGCCTGGCGAAAATCTGTGAGTACCTGGGCCGCTCGTTCAGCACCTTCGAAACCGCTGAAGACGAGCCGACCACCGCCGCCGACGTCGACCGCCTGCTGCGGGCCGACACCAGCATCACCCACGTCGCGCTGATCCACTGCGAAACCAGCACCGGGATACTCACCCCCCTGGCGGACATTGCCCAGGTCATTGCCGAGCACGGCAAACGCCTGATCATCGACGCCATGAGTTCGTTCGGTGCGCTGCCGATCGACGCCCGACAGGTGCCCTTCGACGCACTGATCGCCGCCAGCGGCAAGTGCCTGGAAGGCGTGCCCGGCATGGGTTTTGTCTTCGCCAACAAGGACGCCCTGGCCAAGGCGGCCGGCAACTCCCACTCCCTGGCCATGGACTTGTTCGACCAGCACAGCTACATGGCCAAGACCGGCCAGTGGCGCTTCACCCCGCCGACCCACGTGGTCGCAGCGCTGCACGAAGCCCTGCTGCAATACCACGAAGAAGGTGGCTTGCCGGTACGCCACCAGCGCTACGCCGACAACTGCCAGGTGCTGCTCGAAGAAATGGCCCGGCTTGGCTTGCGCAGCTTCCTGCCAGCGGCCATCCAGGCGCCGATCATCGTCACCTTTCACGCCCCGCAGGACCCGCGCTATCAATTCAAGGAGTTCTACGAACGGGTCAAGGCCAAGGGTTTCATCCTCTACCCGGGCAAGTTGACCCAGGTCGAAACCTTCCGCGTCGGCTGCATCGGCCACGTCAACCAGGCCGAGATGCGCGCAGCGGTCGCCGCCGTGGCCGAGGTCTTGCGCGAGATGGAAGTGCTCGAGATCTGACAGTTCAGCGATCAGCCGGACGCTGGCTACGCCAGCGGCTACAGGGTTCATCATTCCCCCCCTACAGGATTTGCAAACCATGAACTACAACAACCCAACCCAACTGCAAGCCGCCATCCTCGACTGGGCCGGCACCGTGGTCGACTTCGGCTCGTTCGCGCCGACCCAGATCTTTGTCGAAGCCTTCGCCGAATTCGACGTGCAGGTGTCCATCGAAGAGGCCCGTGGCCCGATGGGCATGGGCAAGTGGGATCACATCCGCACCCTGTGTGACCAACCACACGTGGCCGAGCGTTATCGCAAGGTGTTTGGCCGCACCCCGACCGACGATGACGTGACCGCCATCTACCAGCGTTTCATGCCGCTGCAGATCGAAAAGATTGCCGAGCACTCGGCGTTGATCCCCGGTGCCCTGGAGACCATTGCCAACCTGCGCCAACAAGGCATCAAGATCGGTTCGTGCTCCGGCTATCCGAAGCAGGTGATGGACAAGGTGGTCGAGCTGGCCGCCACCAACGGCTACATCGCCGATCACGTGGTCGCCACCGACGAGGTGCCCAACGGTCGCCCATGGCCGGCCCAGGCCCTGGCCAACGTCATCGCCCTGGGCATCAACGACGTCGCCGCCTGCGTGAAGATCGATGACACCGTGCCCGGCATCCTCGAAGGCCGAAGCGCCGGGATGTGGACCGTGGCCCTGATCTGCTCCGGCAACGCGCTGGGCCTGACCTACGAGGGCTATCGCGCCCTGGGCAGCGACACCCTGGCCACTGAGCGCCAGCGCATTCATGGCCTGTTCGAAGGGTCGCGCCCGCACTACATGATCGACACCATCACCGACCTGCCCCAGGTGATCGCCGACATCAACAAACGCCTGGCCCAGGGTGAAATGCCACAAAGCAGCTGATCACCCTCGCGCCCGAAAAAGCGCCAGCCCTTGACCGGGGCTGGCGCTTTTTTTGCGAAAAACCCTGTGATAGAGCGCTCGACGCAGGACTAAAACCTGACCTGGCTCAGACAATCCCCCCCTAACAGGATTACAGTTAGGGCACTCCGTCGCACAAGAATGGAGATTTGTGACCTGAACAATGAGGAAAAGACCCTATGCCCCGGAAAAACTCTGTCTCACGCTACAGCAGCGTATCGATCGCGCTGCACTGGTTGATGCTGATTCTACTGGCCGTGGTGTATGCCACCATCGAACTGCGCGGAATCTTCCCCAAAGGCAGTGACGGCCGCACCCTGATCAAGGAAGCGCACTTCATGCTCGGCCTGACCGTATTTGTCCTGGTCTGGTTGCGCCTGTTCGCCCGCAGCTTGGGCGTGGCACCGAACATCGTGCCGACGCCACCCCGCTGGCAAAGCCTGCTGGCAACCCTGATGCACGTCGCGCTGTATGTATTCATGATCGGCATGCCAATCCTCGGTTGGCTGATCACCAGCGCCGCCGGCCATCAAGTGATGTTCTATGGCATCGACCTGCCGATGCTGATGGGTGAAGACAAGGAACTGGCCAAGCAGATCGAAGGCTGGCACGTGCTGGGGGGCACCATCGGTTATTGGCTGATCGGCCTGCATGCCGTGGCCGGACTGGCGCACCATTACTTCTACCGCGACAACACCCTGCTGCGGATGATGCCCAAGCGCGGTTAACCCACGAGCTGGGAGGCAAAGCCCCGGCGGCCCTGCAAGCCGCCGGTGTGCACAAAGACCCAGCGCGTGCCTGACACCACCTGCCCCGCCTCGATCTGGTGCTTGAGCGCCAGCAAGGCCTTGCCGGTGTACAGCGGCTCCAGCGGCAGACCACTGGCCTGCTCGGTGGCTTGGATGAACGCCAGCAGCAACGGGTCGACCTTGGCAAAGCCGCCACGGCTGCCATCGATCAGCCCATACTCCCCCCCTGACCACCCACCCTGCGCCAGGATCGCTTCGACCTGCCCGGCCACGCCGTGGTCGTCAGGCACCGCCAACACACCCTGCACCGGATGCCTGCCCGCCTCGGCCAGCACCAGACCCGCCAGGGTGGTCCCCGTCCCGCAGGCCAGCCACCAACCGTCGTGATCGGCCCAGCCCAGGCCCGGCAGTTGCGCAGCGACCAGGTCCAGCAGTTGCCCGCAACCCCGTGCCCCCGCCAGTCCGCCTCCGCCCTCGGGGATGGGCTCAAACCCCGGGTACTGCGCCAGCCACGGCTGCCAGAACCCGGGCTCATGCCGGGCCCGGTAGCCGCCGTAACCGAGCCAGTGCAGGTGCATGCCGAACGCCTGCAGATCCTCCACCGTGGCGTTGGATTGGGGATGCCCGCGCAACAGGCCGACGGTGGCAAAGCCAAAACGTTTGCCGGCCGCCGCCAGGGCATGCAGGTGATTGGACCAGGCTCCGCCCAGGCTGATGACACCCTGTGCGCCCGACTCGCCGGCGAGCCGCAGGTGATCCATCAGCTTGAACCCCTTGTTGCCACAGATCAGCGGGTCGATCAGGTCCAGGCGCAGCACCGCGACCTCGACCCCGGCACGGTCGAGCCAGTCCAGGTGCAGGGGTTCGAGGGGAGCGTGGGGAGACCAATCGGCAGGTACGCAAAGCATCGGCAACATCATTCACAAGAAGTGGAGCGCCAGTCTACCAGCCACGCACCTCGTAGCAGTTGCTACCAATACTGATCGAAGTGAAAGCACCGCGATTGCTCTGCACAATCGCGGTGTCGGGTGACGGCCATTCCGGCCGGACGCAGGTTGACTCAGAGCTCGGCCGCCAGACGCGATCCCTGGTTGATCGCGCGCTTGGCATCCAGCTCCGCCGCCACGTCCGCACCGCCGATCAGGTGCACGTTCTGCCCAGCGGCCAGCAGGCCGTCGTACAGTTCGCGCAGGGGATCCTGGCCGGCGCAGATGACAATGTGGTCCACCGGCAACAGCTGCGGCTCGCCCGTCTCGCCGATGCGGATGTGCAAACCGGCGTCGTCGATCTTCAGGTACTCGACGCTGTTGAGCATCTGCACCTGCTTGTTCTTAAGGCCGGTGCGATGAATCCAGCCGGTGGTCTTGCCCAGGCCGTCGCCGACCTTGGATTTCTTGCGTTGCAGCAGGAATACTTCACGGGCCGGGGCATGGGGCTCGGCCTTGATGCCCGCCACGCCACCGCGCGCTTGCAGGTGAGTGTCGATGCCCCACTCCTTCCAGAAGGCTTCACGGTCCTGGCTGGTGGCCACACCCTGGTGGACGAGGAACTCCGACACGTCGAAACCGATACCGCCGGCGCCGATCACCGCGACTTTTTTACCGACCGGCTTGCGCTGCAGAATCACGTCCAGGTAGCTCAGCACCTTGGCGTTGTCGATACCGGGAATCGCCGGCAACCGTGGTGCGATACCGGTGGCCAGGATCACTTCGTCGTAGCCGCCGGCGACCAGTTGTGGCACATCGACCCGGGTGTTCAGGCACAGCTCGACATGACTGGTCTGCAACTTGCGGCTGAAGTAGCGCAGGGTTTCAAAGAACTCTTCCTTGCCCGGCACGCGCTTGGCGACGTTGAACTGACCGCCGATTTCGCTGGCCGAATCGAACAGTGTCACCTGGTGACCGCGCTCGGCGGCAACGGTAGCAGCCGCCAGCCCCGCAGGCCCGGCGCCGACCACGGCGATCTTCTTGATCTGCTGCACCGGCAGGTAATTGAGTTCGGTTTCGTGGCAGGCACGCGGGTTGACCAGGCAAGAGGTCAATTTGCCGCCAAAGGTGTGGTCCAGGCAGGCCTGATTGCAGCCGATGCAGGTATTGATTTCATCCCCACGCCCGGCAGCCGCCTTGTTGACGAATTCCGGGTCGGCGAGGAACGGTCGCGCCATCGACACCATGTCGGCATCGCCTTCAGCGAGGATCTGCTCGGCGACTTCCGGGGTGTTGATGCGGTTGGTGGTGATCAGCGGAATGCCCACCGAACCGCGCAATTTGGCGGTGACCTTGCTGAAGGCTGCACGCGGCACCTTGGTGGCGATGGTCGGAATCCGCGCCTCGTGCCAGCCGATCCCGGTGTTGATGATCGTCGCACCGGCCTGCTCGATGGCCTTGGCCAACTGCACGATTTCTTCCCAGGTGCTGCCGCCTTCCACCAGGTCGAGCATCGACAGGCGGAAGATGATGATGAAGTTGGGGCCGACGGCTTCGCGCACGCGACGCACGATTTCTATCGGCAAGCGCATCCGGTTTTCATAGGCACCGCCCCAGCGATCGGTGCGGTGGTTGGTGTGGGCGGCGAGGAACTGGTTAATGAAATACCCTTCCGAGCCCATGATCTCGACGCCGTCGTACTCAGCGGTTTGCGCCAGGGTCGAGCAGGTGACGAAATCGCTGATTTGTTTCTCGATACCTTCCTCGTCCAGCTCTTTGGGCTTGAACGGGTTGATCGGCGCCTGGATCGCGCTCGGTGCCACCTGTTTCGGGCTGTAGGCATAACGCCCGGCGTGGAGGATCTGCATGCAGATCTTGCCACCGGCTTCATGCACCGCGCGGGTGACGATCTGGTGCTTGAGCGCTTCTTCAAGGGTGGTCAGCTTGGCCGCCCCGCCGTACACCCCACCCTCTTCGTTGGGGCCGATACCGCCAGTGACCATCAGGCCAACGCCGCCGCGGGCACGCTCGGCAAAGTAGGCGGCCATGCGCTCGAAACCACCCGGCTTCTCTTCCAGGCCGGTGTGCATCGACCCCATCAGGGTGCGGTTGCGCAACGTAGTAAAACCCAGGTCCAGCGGGGCCAACAGGTGCGGGTAGTGAGCGGCGGCCATCGGTAACTCCACAACGAGTAATCACGGAAAAAGTGCGAACGCTCTTGGGCGTCCATCGGTTATGGGTCACAGACTAAGAGCAGGCCCGCCCGCGCTCAATGACCGTAACTGACAAGTTATTGATCCAAATGTGCAGCCCCCCTTGGCATTCACCGGCATGGGGCCTACCCTAGTCGGCGAACCCTGCACACGGCTGATCCTTAGTTTTCTCATGCGCAAACTTCTTTACCTGACATTCGCCATGGCCCTGCTCGCCGCCCTCACCACCTATGCCATGTGGACCGCCGAACGCCCGGTGGGGCATTACCTGTCCGACCTGCGCATCCAGCTCGCGGTGGATCAGGGCGTACCCGGTGGCCGGGGCAACCTGCTGGGCATCCAGCCCGAACTGTTTCCCACCGACTATCAAAGCCCCGAACGCCTGCATCGCAAGCTTGCGGCCTACTTGCAGCAGGCCCGCGATCAGGGCCTGCTCAACGACAAGACCCTCGTCGTGCTGCCTGAGCATATCGGCACTTGGTTGATGGTCAGCGGTGAGAAAGACGAGTTGTACCAGGCCAGCACGTTCGACGAAGCCATGAACTGGCTGGCGGTGAGCAACCCAGTGCCCTTCCTGCGGGCGCTGATCGGCGCCCAGGGTGACCGTCGCCTGGACGATGCCCATCTGCGCATGAAAGCCAAGAGCATGGCCCGCCAGTACCAGGCGCTGTTCGGCGGCCTGGCCCGAGAGTTCGACATCACCCTGGTGGCAGGCACCATCGTGCTGCCGGAACCAACCGTCAAAGACGGCGCCCTGCGCATCGGCCGGGGTCCGCTGTACAACACCAGCCTGGTGTTTGGCCGCGACGGTGCGCCCATCGGCCAGCCACAACGGCAGTTGAGCCCGAGTCTCGCCGAACAAGGGTTTATCCAGCCCAGTGGCGACCGCGCCATCAACGTCGTCCAGACGCCCGCCGGACGCCTGGGAGTGCTGATCGGCAACGACAGTTGGTACCCGGACAATTACCGCAAACTCAACGACCAGGGCGCCGAACTGATCGCCGTGCCGGCGTTCGTCACCGGGCGCAGTACCTGGAATCAACCTTGGCGCGGTTACCAGGGGCCTTCCACGCCGAGTGAAATCAGCCTCAAGCCTGGCGAGCTCAGCGAAGGCCAGGCCTGGCATCGCCTGACCCTGACCGCACAGCCGCCGAGCAGCCTGGCCAATGCCGGAGTCAGCGTGTTCCTGCGGGGTCAATTCTGGAACCAGGGCAGCGCCGGCCACAGCTTCCTCAGCAGCAACGGCCAGCACTTCGCCGATGGCGAAGCCCGCGGTGCCCGTTTGCTGAATATCTGGTTGTAAACCATGAAACCCCTGCCGATGCGCCTGGGGGACTTGTCCGTCGGCTTTGTCCATAGCCTGGCCGATGCCGTGCGCAGTCACGGCTGCGACCCGCAACCCCTGCTGGAGCAATATGGCCTGGACGCCGCACGCCTGGCTGAAGCCGGCGCCCGGCTGTCGATTCCACGCTACATGCGCCTGGGCCACGCGGCCATTCAACTGACGGGGGACCCGGCCCTGGGCCTGCGCATGGGCCAGCTCAGTCGGCTGGGTCAGGTGGGGCTGGCCGGGGTCACGGCCGCCCAGGCACCGACGGTGCGCGAAGCGGCGCGCTGCCTGATTCGCTTCGAGGCCTTGTACGGCTCCAACTATCGCGGCCAGTCGAGCTTCCATGAGGACACCCAAGGGGCATGGCTGCGGTTCTACTCCATCAGCCCGTACAACGCCTACAACCGGTTTGTGGTGGACTCGATCATCGCCGGCTGGCTGCAGCAACTGTCCAGCCTCTGCCCCCAGCCACTGCGGGCCGAACGCATCGAGATCGAGTTCCCAGCACCCGACTACTCAGAGCGCTATGCCGTGCTGGGAGACTGTGCCCTGCAATTTGGTGCCGAGCACAACCAGTTGCGCCTGAGCCAGGCCAGTCTGGCGCAACGCAACCCCGAGCACTGCCCCAGCACCTGGCGCCTGCTGCTTAAATTGTGTGAGCGGGAACTGGAGCAATTGACCCGCACCCGCAGCCTGCGTGAACGCATCACTCAGCTACTGGGGCCGTTGCTCAATGGCGGTCGTGAACCCGACCTGGAAGAAGTGGCGGCACGCCTGAAGCTGCCGACCTGGACCCTGCGCCGCAAGCTCGCTGAAGAGGGCACGCAGTTTCGCGCGATTCTCAATGACACACGGCGCGACCTGGCCATGACCTATATCCGCGACACCGAACTGGCCTTTGGCGAAATCGCCTACCTGCTGGGGTTTGCCTCGGCCGAGGCCTTTCAACGCGCCTTCAAACGCTGGAACGGCCAGACGCCCGGCGAGTTTCGCCGCAGCCATCGGCAATCGGCGTGAAGCCAATGCAGCTGGTAGCTTGTAGCTGCGCCACTACAACTCTGTAGCGTCGTCCGCAGGCTCCAGCGGGTCGAGTTCGAATGCCTGATATTCCAGCAACTCTTCTTGATAATCGTCCATTGCCAATTCCTTTTTTAGTCGTGTTGAAAACCGTTGCACCCATGACCTGCGCCATCAGCATAAAGTGCCCGTATGAAAGAAAAATGACGCGGGTACACGGTGGCTCCTGCCAATAAAACGTAGCAGACACTGAAGAATTTATCATGGGCGCCGGTGAACGCAGGTTGATGCAGGTCAAGCGGCCGGCTGCGTGCCCCCCGAGGAGGCCGCAGCGCTGGCTGACAGGTTACTGGCCGGAGGACGGCATGGGGCTGATCGGCTCGCTTGGGGCCGGCAGCGAGTCGGGGTTGGTCGGTGGCGAGATCACGGGCGGAACGGGCTCGAGAACGGGTTCCGGCGCGGGTTCCAGTGTCGGCTCCGGCGAAGGCTGTGGGGCGGCCTGAGGGGTGGCCTCGATCGCATTCGCAGGCGTGATCGGAGCGGCTTCGGGCGGCGGGGCCATCGGCTCGGATGCTGCCGGCGCAGCGAGCGGCGGCTCAATTGCTGCCGCTGGCACGACAGGCTCGGCAGCAGGCATGGGGGCGGGCTCGACGACCGGCGTCGGCGCAACCGGCGCGGGCTTGGCTTCCGGTACGCCTAGGTCGGTCTTGGGTTTCTCGGTGATATGGGCCGCCTTTTTCACATCCGGTGGCAGGAACAATTCCACCAGGGCAAAGAAGCGCTCATAGAACTTGTCCGAGGTAACGGTTTCGCTCGCCACCTTGACCATCGAATCATCGGAGGAGCCGATCGGCATCGACACCGACCCCAATACCCCTACCCCGAGGCTGGCGGAATTATTGGTCTTCTTCAGCGCATAGCGGTCCTGCAAGGCGTTGGCAAACATGGTCGCGTGATGGCTGCTGTCTTCGGCGCACACCACGCTGAAGCTGATCTCCATGTGGGTGTCGCCGGTCTGCTGGAAGCTCTTGTGACCGCTGATCATTTTCGGATCGGCACTGGTGATGATGTAGCCCTGACTCAGCAAGGCCCGACGGGCCGCTTCACAGGAAGCGGCGTCGGTCACCGGATACTTGCGCGAGAAGGTTCCGGAGTCGTCGAAGTTCTCATGCTCATAAATGGCCTGCTCCTTCGCGCAACCGGCCGCGGTCGCCAGCACCAGCGCCAGTCCCGCGGCACGCATGGGGAATGATGTGAACATTGAACATCCTGAGGAAATCGGTACGGGGCATATTGTGCAACAGTTCACCCCGTGACGGCGCATGGATTAGTGAGTTGCACACCTGACCACTCTACTGACCATCGTTTGCCGGAAAAAGTCGCGCACTCAGGTGATCGATGAACACCCGCACCTTGGCGGCCGCATAACGGCTGGACGGCCAGAGGACCCAGAAGGTGCCATGGTGCTCCAGATGCGCGTCCAGCACGCGTACCAAGCGCCCTTGCGTCACCGCCGTGCGCACCATGAAATCCGGCAGGCAGGCAATCCCCAGGCCTTGCTGTACGACGTGGAACACGGCCTCGACGGACGTGCTGACGAAGCGGGTCGTCAACACCGGGTCGCTGCCATCGTCCTCGCGGTGCAAGGGCCAGGGCTCCAGCTTGCCGCTGGCCTGGAAGGTATGGCGCAGACAACCATGATGTGCCAGGTCCTGGGGCACACGCGGGGTGCCGTGTTCGGCAAAGTACTCCGGCGTGCCGACCAGTACCTGACGAAACCGGCCCAGGGCCCGGGCCATCAGCCGTGAGTCCTTGGGGTTGCCGGTACGCACCACCGCGTCGAAGCCCTCCTCGACCACATCCACCATGCGGTCTGTGAGATCAATGTCCAGTTCGATCTCGGGGTAGCGCTGCATGAACTCGGTCAGTACCGGCATCACCAGGCTGTGGACCTGGGGCACGCTGATACGTAGCTTGCCCTTTGGCGCGCTGGCGGCGCTGCACAGCTCGAACTCGGCGGCCTCGACTTCCGCCAGGATGCGCCGGCAGCGCTCCAGGTACAGCGCGCCTTCGGCGGTCAGGGTGATACTGCGCGTGCTGCGATGAAACAGGCGCACCGTCAGCCGCTCTTCGAGACGAGCAATACTTTTGCCCACCGCCGATGACGAGATCCCCAGAATCCGCCCCGCGGCTGTGAAGCTGCGAGCGTCGGCGACTTGCACAAACACCGAGATACTGCCCAGGCTATCCATCGTTCCTTCCCCCCATTGCGGACATCCAGGTCCGATAAGTTCGGAACCTTAGCCTGTTTTTCCCGAGCGTGCAGCGCACTATCCTTCGCTCCGTTTGCACACCCTCTGAAACGGACCTCATGCCCATGAATGAACCTGAACTGCTTGCGCCCTTGCCCTCGGCGGCGCTGGAACGCGCCGAACGCCTGCCCTTAGGGGGATTGCTGGCGTTGGCCATTGCCGGCTTTATCACCGTGATGACCGAAGCGTTGCCCGCCGGCCTGCTGCTGCCAATGAGCGAGGGCCTGAACGTCTCGCACGGCCTGATCGGGCAACTGGTCACTCTGTATGCCCTGGGTTCGATGCTGGCGGCCATTCCACTGGTGATCGCCACACGCGGCTGGCGCCGCCGTCCGTTGCTGCTAATCGCCATTGGCGGATTCTGCATCGTCAACAGCGTCACCGCCCTGTCCGAACATTACGAGTTGACCCTGGTGGCGCGTTTTTTTGCCGGGGTTTTCGCCGGATTGCTCTGGGCGTTGCTGGCCGGTTACGCCAGCCGTATGGTCGCGCCGCATTTGCAGGGTCGGGCGATTGCCGTGGCCATGCTGGGTGCGCCGCTGGCCCTGTCGCTGGGCGTGCCGGCGGGCACCTACGTGGGCAACCTGGTGGGCTGGCGCATGAGCTTCGCCATAATCAGTGCCTTGACCGTGCTGCTGATCGCCTGGGTCCGCTGGCAGGTCCCGGACTTCCCTGGGCAAAACGCCAACAAACGCCTGCCGATCCGCCAGGTCATCGCCCTCCCCGGCTTGAAGGCGGTGCTGTTCGTGACCCTGGCCTACGTACTGGCGCACACGATCCTGTACACCTACATTGCGCCATTCCTGGAGCCTGCCGGCCTGACCGGGCAAACCGATCAGGTGCTGCTGGTGTTCGGCCTCGCGGCGCTCTTGAGTATCTGGATCGCTGGCCTGCTGATCGACCGCTGGCTGCGCCGCTTGATGCTACTCAGTTGCGCGCTGTTTATCGTGGCGGCGTTGCTCATGGCGATGGCCAGCGAGTCGGCACCGTTGATCTATGGCGCAGTGGCGATCTGGGGCCTGGGTTTTGGCGGCCTGGGAACCCTGTTGCAAACCGCCCTGGCGAAAACTTCCGGCGATTCGGCGGATACCGCGCAGTCGATGTTGGTGACCTTGTGGAACCTGGGCATGGCCGGTGGCGGCCTGGCCGGCGGCGTGGTGCTGGAGCGCCTGGGTGCCGTGACGTTTCCCTGGCTGGTCGGCGGATTGTTGCTGCTGTGTCTGCTGGTGGTGTTCAACGCCCGCCGACACGGCTTTCCCGCCCAGCGCTGATTGACCCCCAATAAAAAACCCCCGGCCTGATGGCCGGGGGTTTTGTTTGCAGCTATACGCGTCAGTCAGGCATCAGTAACGCTTGACGTCAGCCTCGCTTTCCAACTGCTTGCGGTAGGCAGCAAAGTCTTGCTGGCCGACGCGCGAAGCGAGGAAGCGACGGTACTGAGCTTTTTCGTCTTCCGTCGGCGCTGCGGCTTCGTTCACCCCATTGAGGCGCACGATCATCAGGTTGCCGTCAGCCAGGGCCACGCTGCTGAAGCTCGGTTTGTCCTTGGCGGCAGGCTTGGGCATGCGGAACAAGGCTTGCAGCACCGCAGGCTCGACACCTTCCTGACCACGGGTGGCCGCTTCGGTGACTTTCCAGCCCAGGCTGTCGAGCGCGGTCTTGCCGTCACGCAGGCTGGCGACCAGTTCATCGGCCTTGGCCTTGGCCGCAGCACTGGCGTGCTCCTTGACCAATTGCGCACGGATCGCCGTATCGACGCTGGCCAGAGGCAGTTGCTCAGGCTTGCGATGCTCTTTGGCACGCAGCACGATCACGGTTTCCGGATCCAGTTCGATGGCGGTGCTGTTAGCCCCCTCATCCAGCACTTCCGGACTGAACGCGGCGGTGATCACGGCACGGTTGGCTGCAACGCCTTCGCCACCCTCACGGCCAAACGGTGCGGAAGTGTGTACGGTCAGCTTCAGATCAGCCGCTGGCTGGGCCAGGTCGGAGGCTTCGAACGATGAGTCTTCCAGTTGCTTGGTCGCCTCGACGAACAACTGTTCCACTTGCTGGGTTTTCAGGTCGCGGGTCAGCTTGTCCTTGAGACTGGCGAAGCTCGGCACCTCTGGTGCTTCGACACCCAGCAACTTGATCAGGTGGTAACCGAAGCTGGAGCGAACCGGCGCCGATACCTGGTCTTTGTTCAACGCGTACAGCGCTGTTTCAAAGTCCGGGTCATAGACGCCCGGGCCTGCGTAACCCAGGTCACCGCCATTGGCAGCCGAACCCGGATCCTGGGAGAACTCCTTGGCCGCGGCCTCGAAGCTTTCACCCTTGGCCAGGCGCGCTTGCACCTCTTCGATCTTGGCCTTGGCTTGCGCCTCGGTCACCTTGTCGTTGACTTCGATCAGAATGTGCGCAGCCCGGCGTTGTTCGGCCAGGTTGGCGATTTCTTTCTGATACGCGTCCTGCAGCGCTTCGTCTTTCACGGTGACCTGATCGAAGAAAGACGACTTCTTCAATTCCAGATAGTCGATGACTACCTGATCAGGGGTCATGAACTCCTTGGCGTGCTCGTCGTAGTAAGCCTTGACCTCAGCTTCGGTCAGCTTGACGGAGGCAGGGTCAGCCTTGACGTTCAGGGTCGCGAAATCACGGGTCTGCTTTTCCAGACGGGCGAAGGCCAGTACCTGGGCATCGGTGACAAAACCGCTGCCTGCCAGGCCGGCACGCAGTTGGCCGATCAGCATTTCCTGAGCCAGCATTTCGCGGAACTGCAGGCGGCTGTAGCCCAACTGACGAACCACCTGGTCAAAACGCTCGGCACTGAACTTGCCGTCGACCTGGAATTCAGGTGTCAGCAGGATCACTTGGTCCAGAGCCGCTTCGGAGAAAGCGAACTTCGAATCATGGGCGCCTTGCAGCAGCAGCTTGCGATCGATCAGGCCCTTGAGGGCCGATTCGCGCAGCATTTTTTCATCCAGCAAGGATGCATCGAAGTCCTTGCCCAGCTGTTGCATGAGTTGGCGGCGTTGCATATCAACCGCCTGGCTCAGCTCGTTCTGGCTGATTTCTTCACCATTGACCTTGGCCACCTCGTTTTTCGTAGAGGATGCCTGGAAAATGGCATCGACACCCGTCAAGGCCATCAGTGCAACGATGACCCCGATAATAGTCTTGGCAATCCAGCCTTGTGAATTGTCCCTGATATTTTGCAGCATGCGTCCCCCAGAAACGGTTGAACTTCAAAATTAGGCAACCGTGGAGCGTGGGTAGAATCCGGATAGAAGAAAGGCGCATCCGAGGATGCGCCTTCTCGTAACTGGCGGAGCGGACGGGGGCTCGAACCCGCGATCCCCGGCGTGACAGGCGATATTCGAACTGCCTGTACTACCGCTCCGCTGCCAGGTCAGGCATGACCCCGACCCGGATAGGCAAAAAACCGAGTGAGGCTTAGTTGACAGCTTCTTTCAGTGCTTTACCGGCTTTGAAGCCTGGCTTTTTGGCAGCCGCGATTTCCAGAGTCTTACCGGTCTGTGGGTTACGACCGATACGAGCTGGACGGTCTGTCACGGAGAACGTACCGAAACCTACCAGAACTACAGAGTCGCCGGCCTTGAGGGCACCAGTGACGGATTCGATTACAGCGTCCAGCGCACGGCCAGCAGCAGCTTTCGGGATATCAGCGGATGCAGCGATAGCATCAATCAGTTCCGACTTGTTCACTCTAAGTCCCCTTATATCTATTTGAGATGATTCTAAGTTTTTTGGTGAAAGCAAAAACGAGTGCTGAATGGCCTACAGACACTTAAGAGCCGCTTTATAACAAGGGCTCTAAAAAACTGTCAAGGAAGCCCCCCAGGCTAATACGTACTAATGCGTGCTAATTCTTTCCTTAGAGTCAGACTCGCGTTTTTCATCCTTTGCAACTATCTCGGGAGCCACATCGGGCAAGGGCTCCGGCGCGTATTGCAGCGCAATTTGCAGGACCTCGTCAATCCATTTAACCGGTTTAATCTGAAGATCTTGCTTGATGTTGTCGGGAATTTCCTTCAGATCGCGTACGTTCTCTTCAGGAATGATCACCGTCTTGATCCCGCCACGATGTGCCGCCAACAGTTTTTCCTTCAGGCCACCAATGGCCAGCACCTGGCCGCGCAGGGTGATTTCGCCGGTCATGGCGACATCCGCCCGCACCGGGATCCCGGTCAGTGCCGACACCAGTGCCGTGCACATGCCTACACCCGCACTAGGACCGTCTTTGGGCGTAGCCCCTTCCGGCATGTGGATGTGGGTGTCGCGCTTCTCATGGAAGTCCAGGGGGATCCCCAGGCTCTTGGCCCGGCTGCGTACGACCGTCAGCGCTGCGGTGATCGATTCGACCATCACATCGCCCAGCGAACCGGTCTTGATCAGTTGCCCCTTGCCCGGTACCACGGCCGCTTCAATGGTCAGCAATTCACCGCCGACCTGGGTCCATGCCAAGCCTGTCACCTGCCCCACCTGATCCTGCTGCTCGGCCAGGCCGTAGCGGAATTTGCGCACGCCCAGGAAGTGCTCGAGCATGTCGGCCGTGACCTTCACCGAGAAGCGTTTTTCCAGCGCGTGCTCCTTGACCGTCTTGCGGCAGACCTTGGCAATCTGGCGCTCCAGCCCACGCACACCGGCTTCCCGGGTGTAGTAGCGGATGATGTCGCGGATCGCTTCGGCTTCGAATTCCAGCTCGCCTTTTTTCAGGCCATTGGCCTGGATCTGCTTCGGCGAGAGGTATTTGACCGCGATGTTGATCTTCTCGTCTTCGGTGTAGCCCGGCAGGCGGATCACTTCCATGCGGTCCAGCAGCGCCGCGGGAATGTTCATCGAGTTCGAGGTGCACAGGAACATCACATCGGACAGGTCGTAGTCGACTTCCAGATAGTGATCGTTGAAGTTGTGGTTCTGCTCAGGGTCGAGCACTTCCAGCAAGGCCGATGCCGGATCGCCTCGCATGTCACTGCCCATCTTGTCGATTTCATCGAGCAGGAACAGCGGGTTGCGCACCCCCACCTTGGTCATCTTTTGAATCAATCTTCCTGGCATCGAACCGATGTAAGTACGGCGATGACCACGAATTTCCGCTTCGTCACGCACGCCGCCCAGGGCCATGCGGACAAATTTACGGTTGGTGGCGTGGGCAATCGATTCCGCCAGGGACGTTTTGCCCACCCCTGGAGGACCGACCAGGCACAACACCGGACCACGAATTTTCTTCACGCGCTTTTGCACGGCGAGGTATTCGAGGATCCGTTCTTTGACTTCTTCCAGACCATAGTGGTCGGCGTCGAGAATGTCTTCGGCACGTGCCAGGTCCAGCCGGACCTTGCTCTGCGCTTTCCACGGCACCTGGACCAGCCAGTCGATGTAGGTGCGCACCACGGTCGCTTCGGCCGACATTGGCGACATTTGCTTGAGCTTGTTCAGCTCAGCCAGGGCCTTGGCCAATGCATCTTTTGGCAGGCCGGCGGCATCGATGCGCTTTTTCAGCTCTTCGACTTCGTTGTGGCCTTCTTCGCTGTCGCCGAGTTCTTTCTGAATGGCCTTCATCTGCTCATTCAGGTAGTACTCGCGCTGACTGCGCTCCATTTGTTTCTTGACCCGGCCACGAATGCGTTTTTCGACTTGCAGCAGGTCGATTTCGGCATCTAGCAATGCCAGCACGTGCTCGACACGGGCCGACAGGTCGAGGATCTCGAGGATTTCCTGCTTCTGCTCGATTTTCAGCGCCATGTGCGCGGCCATGGTATCGACCAGGCGACCAGGCTCATCGATGCTGTTGAGCGACGACAGGACTTCGGCAGGGACTTTCTTGCCCAGTTGAACGTACTGTTCGAACTGCGACAGCAAACTGCGAACGAACACTTCCGACTCGCGCTCTGGCGCGTCGACTTCGTCGATCAGGGAAACTTCGGCACGGCAGTGGCCGTCCACTTCAATGAAACGCTCGACAGCACCACGTTGCTCACCCTCGACCAGCACCTTGACGGTGCCATCAGGCAGCTTGAGCAGTTGCAGTACGGTGGCGATGGTCCCGACGCGGTACAGCGCGTCTTCTCCTGGATCGTCGTCGGCAGGGTTTCTCTGGGCCAGCAGCAGGATCTGCTTGTCGCCCGTCATCGCGGCCTCGAGGGCTTCGATAGATTTCTCGCGCCCCACGAACAGCGGGATAACCATGTGCGGATAAACCACAACATCACGCAATGGCAGGAGAGGCAATTCGATGGTTGTCTTCATGATTTCGCCTCTACGGCGGCCATAAGGCCGTAAACAGATGGAAGTAAGCTTGAAACCAAGATGGGGGCTGCTTTGCAAAAAAACAAGCTGATTAGAAGACCTCGATAAAGATCGCAGCCGGCAACAGCCCGTACAAAAGCAAAGGGGCCCGAAGGCCCCTTCTTTAATCCAGCAGTGCGACGCTTACGCGTCTGGCGCTGCCTTGGCGGCCGGCTCACTGTTTTCGTAGATATACAGTGGCTTGGACTTGCCTTCTATAACGCTTTCATCGATCACTACTTTACTCACCTCGGACTGCGAGGGGATTTCATACATAGTGTCGAGCAGGACGCCTTCGAGGATCGAGCGCAATCCACGGGCACCGGTCTTGCGTTCCAGTGCACGCTTGGCGACCGATTTCAGAGCGTCGGAGCGGAACTCCAGGTCGACGCCTTCCATCTCGAACAGCTTGGCATACTGTTTGGTCAGAGCATTTTTCGGCTCGGTGAGGATCTGCATCAGCGCAGCCTCGTCGAGTTCGTCCAGCGTCGCCAGCACTGGCAGACGGCCAACGAATTCCGGGATCAGACCGAACTTGACCAGATCGTCAGGCTCGACTTCACGCAGGGATTCACCGACTTTCTTGCCTTCTTCCTTGCTGCGAACTTCTGCGTTGAAACCAATGCCGCCCTTGGTGGAACGGTTTTGAATAACCTTTTCCAGACCAGAGAACGCACCACCGCAGATGAACAAAATGTTACGCGTGTCGACCTGAAGGAATTCCTGCTGCGGATGCTTGCGACCACCTTGAGGGGGAACGGAAGCGACCGTGCCTTCAATCAACTTGAGCAAGGCTTGCTGCACGCCTTCACCGGAAACATCCCGGGTGATGGACGGGTTGTCAGACTTGCGCGAAATCTTGTCGATTTCATCGATGTAGACAATGCCCATCTGGGCCTTCTCGACGTCGTAATCGCACTTCTGCAACAGCTTCTGAATGATGTTCTCAACGTCCTCGCCCACGTAACCCGCCTCGGTGAGGGTGGTCGCGTCAGCGATGGTGAACGGCACATTCAGCAGACGAGCCAGGGTTTCGGCAAGCAGGGTCTTACCCGAGCCTGTCGGGCCGATCAGCAAGATGTTGCTCTTGCCGAGTTCGACGTCGTCATTCTTCTTGTCACGCTGGTTCAGGCGCTTGTAGTGGTTGTACACCGCTACGGCCAAAACCTTTTTCGCACGCTCTTGACCAATCACATACTGATCAAGGATGCCGCTGATTTCTTTAGGCGAAGGCAATTTATGCGCGCTGCTCTCGGCCTGGGCTTCCTGCACCTCCTCACGGATGATGTCATTGCACAGGTCGACGCACTCGTCGCAGATAAAGACCGAGGGGCCGGCAATCAATTTGCGCACTTCATGCTGGCTTTTGCCACAGAAGGAGCAATAGAGCAGCTTGCCGTTGTCCTCGCCGTTGCGGGTGTCAGTCATTCGTTCGATCCAAATCCGATAGGCTTGCAACACAAGATGAAGGCTATTGCGGGCTTTTTCAAGCCCGCCGGTGATCAGACCAGCCCACCAAGCCTATTTTGAGCTGCTTATTTTTAAGCTGGGCGCTGGGCGATCACTTCGTCGATCAGGCCGTACGCACGCGCGGCTTCTGCACTCATGAAGTTATCGCGGTTGGTGTCACGCTCGATTTCTTCCAGCGTGTGCCCGCTATGCTTGGCCATCAGCGTGTTGAGACGCTCACGGATAAAGAGGATTTCCTTGGCATGGATTTCGATATCCGAGGCCTGGCCCTGGAAACCACCCAGTGGCTGGTGAATCATCACACGCGAGTTCGGCAGGCAATAACGCTTGCCGGCAGCACCGGCCGTTAGCAGGAATGCACCCATGCTGCACGCTTGACCGATACAGGTGGTCGACACGTTTGGTTTGATGAACTGCATGGTGTCGTAGATCGACATACCCGCTGTCACCGAACCGCCCGGGGAGTTGATATAGAGATGGATGTCCTTGTCCGGGTTTTCCGCTTCAAGGAACAGCAGTTGCGCGCAAATCAGGTTGGCCATGTAGTCCTCTACCGGACCAACCAGAAAGATCACCCGCTCCTTGAGGAGGCGCGAGTAGATGTCATAGGCGCGTTCGCCACGAGCAGACTGCTCGACAACCATCGGGACCAGGCCGCCTGCAGCCTGGATATCAGAGTTCTGCTGAATATACGAATTACGGAACATGCTCTGCAGTCACTCCCAAATAGTTATGTCTTGAATACGCATAAGCCAGCTCGAAGGCTGGCTTATGTGTGTGCTTCTAACGCAAAAACAATCAGTCGGCTTGTGGAGCTTCTACCGGCTTGACCGCTTCTTCGTAAGAGACCGATTTGTCGGTCACGCTAGCTTTCTGCAGAACAGTATCCACAACTTGCTCTTCCAGCACAACCGAACGAACTTCGTTCAGCTGCTGGTCGTTTTTGTAGTACCAGGACACTACTGCTTCTGGCTCCTGGTAGGCCGAAGCCATTTCCTGGATCAGTTCACGCACGCGGTTTTCGTCAGGCTTGAGGTCGAATTGCTTGACCACTTCAGCCACGACCAGACCCAGTACAACGCGACGCTTGGCTTGTTCTTCGAACAGCTCGGCAGGCAGTTGATCAGGCTTGATGTTGCCGCCGAACTGCTGAACAGCCTGCACGCGCAGACGGTTCACTTCGTTCTCCAGCAGGGCCTTTGGCACGTCGATCGGGTTGGCGGCCAGCAGACCATCCATTACCTGATTCTTGACCTTGGATTTGATCGCCTGACGCAGCTCGCGCTCCATGTTCTTACGAACTTCGGCGCGGAAACCGTCGATGCCAGACTCTTTGATACCGAACTGAGCGAAGAATTCTTCGGTCAATTCAGGCAGTTTCGGCTCGGAAACAGTGTTCACGGTCACGGTGAACTCGGCTGCTTTGTTAGCCAGGTCCAGGTTCTGGTAGTTTTCCGGGAAGGTCAGGTTCAGAACGCGCTCTTCGCCTGCCTTGGCGCCTACCAGGCCTTCTTCGAAGCCCGGGATCATGCGGCCGGAACCCAGCACCAGCTGAGTACCCTTGGCGGAACCGCCGGCGAAGACTTCACCGTCAACCTTGCCAACAAAATCGATGTTCAGTTGGTCGTCGTTCTGCGCAGCGCGATCAACTGCTTCGTAACGCACGTTCTGCTTGCGCAGGATGTCCAGCATCTTGTCCAGATCGGCGTCCGCCACGTCAGCGCTCAGGCGCTCGACTGCGATGGATTCGAAACCGGCAACGGTGAACTCAGGGAACACTTCGAAGGTAGCGACGAATTCCAGGTCCTTGCCCTTTTCCAGGACTTTCGGCTCTACCGAAGGTGCCCCGGCCGGGTTCAGCTTTTGCTCGACCACTGCTTCATAGAAAGAAGCCTGGATCACGTCGCCTACCGCTTCTTGACGCGCATCAGCTTCGTAACGCTGACGGATTACGCTCATTGGCACTTTGCCAGGACGGAAGCCTGCAATCTTGGCCTTTTGGGCAGTCTGCTGCAGACGCTTGTTGACTTGAGTCTCAATGCGCTCAGCTGGCACGGTGATGCTCATGCGGCGCTCAAGAGCAGAAGTATTTTCAACAGAAACTTGCATGGATATTCCTCGTTGCACAGACGTTAGCCGGCCGTTTCCGACCCCAGAATCAAGGGCATGCATTCTAGTGGGTCAAACTCAAGAAGTCACCCTACTGAGAACAGGTAAAAAAGCAGCAGGCAATTTATAAGGACGGACGCACCAACGCACCCCGCCCCAATGGCAAATACAGTCAATCACGCCAGGGCTCTGCGCCAACCCTTCCTTATATAGAAGAGGCGACTGGCCATAACCCCGACAGCCGATCTTGCGAGCAAGACCGACGGGCAGCGCAGCATCATCGAGAAACATAAATACGACGAAACGCCCTGCCCCTGCGACCCGGAACCTGCGGTCGCCGAACTTTCGAACCAACAAAAACAAAAAAGGCGCCAGACTGTTAAATCTGGCGCCTTTCGAAATATGGGGTGGACGATGGGGATCGAACCCACGACAACGGGAGTCACAATCCCGTGCTCTACCAACTGAGCTACGCCCACCATATTGCGTAACAAAGAAGCCAAACCACTTCTTCGTTGAAACCCACCCACGCCATTGGCATGAATGAAGCTTTATTTGGTGCGGATGAAGAGACTCGAACTCTTACGCCTCGCGGCGCTGGAACCTAAATCCAGTGTGTCTACCAATTCCACCACATCCGCGAGTTGAAGCCTTTAAAGCAAAGGCGCCAGACTGTTAATCTGGCGCCTTTCGAAATATGGGGTGGACGATGGGGATCGAACCCACGACAACGGGAGTCACAATCCCGTGCTCTACCAACTGAGCTACGCCCACCATATCGCGTTACTTGTGCCAAAGCTGCCTAATGGCGCACCCGGCAGGACTCGAACCTGCGACCATCCGCTTAGAAGGCGGATGCTCTATCCAGCTGAGCTACGGGCGCCTTATTAATCTGTACTCTTGGAGGACTACAAACTAAGTGCTTTCCAGTCTCGCAGAATCTTGATTCCGCTCAACCTTCCTAACCAGTGCTAGGCTGTGCCCGACAAGTGCGACGAATAGTATAGAGCCACCTACAGGTCGTCAAATGATTTTTGAGAAAAATTCATTTAATTAAAGGGCTTAGGGGAATTTGCAGACCAAGCGCCTTTGCCCTCACGTCCTGGCATGCGAGAATGCGCTCTCTTTTCTTCCCCCTCTCGATGGTTAATCACGCGCAATGACTGCACAACTAATCGACGGCAAATCGATCGCCGCCAGCCTGCGCCAGCAGATCGCCAAACGTGTTGCCGAGCGTCGCCAGCAAGGTCTGCGCACGCCAGGCCTCGCGGTGATCCTGGTCGGCAGCGATCCCGCCTCTCAGGTTTATGTCTCGCACAAGCGTAAAGACTGTGAAGAGGTCGGCTTCCTCTCCCAAGCCTACGACCTGCCCGCTGACACCACCCAGCAAGCCCTGACCGACTTGATCGACCGTCTTAATGAAGACCCGAACATCGACGGCGTGCTGCTGCAACTGCCCCTGCCGGAACACCTGGACGCCTCCAAACTGCTGGAGCGCATTCGCCCGGACAAAGACGTCGACGGTTTCCATCCTTATAACGTCGGCCGTTTGGCCCAGCGCATCCCCCTGCTGCGCCCGTGCACCCCTAAAGGCATCATGACCCTGCTGGAAAGCACCGGGGCCGATCTCTACGGGATGGACGCGGTGATTGTCGGCGCCTCCAACATTGTCGGTCGGCCGATGGCGATGGAACTGTTACTGGCCGGCTGCACCGTGACCGTGACCCACCGCTTCACCAAGGACCTGGCTGGCCACGTCGGCCGCGCCGACCTGGTGGTAGTGGCCGCCGGCAAGCCGGGCCTGGTCAAGGGCGAGTGGATCAAGGAAGGCGCGATCGTGATCGACGTTGGCATCAACCGCCAGGACGACGGCAAGTTGGTCGGCGACGTGATCTACGAAACCGCCCTGCCCCGTGCTGGCTGGATCACCCCAGTGCCAGGCGGCGTCGGCCCGATGACCCGTGCCTGCCTGCTGGAAAACACCCTGTATGCCGCGGAAACCCTGCACGGGTAAGTCTCGCGCCTACAACTGCACCGAAAAACCCCGCCTTTTGGCGGGGTTTTTCGTTTCCGAACCCGCCAGCGGCTACTCGTCGAAAAACCCTGTTTTTTACTCGAAAACGAGGGCTTTGCGCTGCCCGGCGAAGAACATTCGACAGTTCCTCAGCTACGCTCATAAAATGTAACGTTTTTCTGGAAAAAGCCCGTTGAACAACGGCATACCCACATTTATCGAGTCCACTCGCGTGAAAATCCGTCTTTCTATCCTGAGTCTCTTCTTGGCATTTTCAGGCACTGTCATGACGCCGGGCGTCAACGCCGGTGAAACCACCGCGGTACCTCGCGACACCTCGAAACTGCATATCGCCTCCGGCAGCGCCATGCTGATCGACCTGCAAACCAACAAACTGATCTACGCCAGCAACCCGGATGTGGTGGTGCCCATCGCCTCGGTCACCAAATTGATGACCGGCCTGGTGGTACTGGAAGCCAAACAGAACATGGAGGAATACATTTCCGTATCGATCAGCGATACCCCGGAAATGAAAGGCGTGTTCTCGCGGGTCAAGATTGGTAGCGAGCTGTCACGCAGGGAAATGCTACTGATTACCCTGATGTCCTCGGAAAACCGCGCCGCCGCGAGCCTGGCCCACCACTACCCAGGCGGCTACGCGGCCTTTATCGCAGCCATGAACGCCAAGGCCAAGGCGCTGGGCATGACCAGCACTCACTATGTTGAGCCCACCGGCCTGTCGACCCGCAACGTTTCTACCGCCCGCGACCTGAGCAAACTGGTGCAAGCGGCGCGCAAGTACCCGCTACTGAGCGAGCTGAGCACCACCAAGGAAAAAACCGTGGCGTTCCGCAAGCCCAGCTACACCCTGGGCTTTCGCAACACCGATCACCTGGTGCGCAAGGATAATTGGGACATCCAATTGACCAAGACCGGCTTTACCAACCAGGCGGGCCATTGCCTGGTGTTGATCACCCGCATGGGAGGGCGTCCGGTCTCGCTGGTGATCCTCGATGCCTTCGGTAAATACACGCACTTTGCCGATGCCAGCCGGATCCGCCAATGGGTCGAAACCGGCAAGAGCAGCGCGGTGCCTGCGGTGGCCTTGCAGTACAAGGCCGACAAGAACCTCAAGGGCCGCCAGAGCGGCGTGGCGCAAACGGCAGATTGATCTACCCCACAACAAAACGGCGCCCCAGGGCGCCGCTTTTCATTGCTGCCTATTCAATGCCTGGGTCGCCTGGGCTGCCGCCTCTTCCCGCCCGGCCTGGCTTAGCTCATTGGCCGCCTGCAACCAGCGCTGGCGATCGACCTTGGCCGGTATCTGCGTCGGCGCCTGTACCAGCACCGCCCAGCCCCCTGCACTTTGGAAAGCCGACTCGAAGGACTTGAAGTCCATCAACAGGCGTTTTTCCAGGCCCGAGCGCAACAGCACCGTTTGTTTCTGCTGGTTGTAGCCGGCCAGCAAGGCATACCTGGGCTCCTCCCAGAATGCCGAACCCTCGGTGTAGCGCAGCCACACCGGGTAACCCGCAGCCACTTGGGTCAACAGCGCCGGCAGGTTGCTGTCCAGCGGATAGACCACCATCCCGTATTCACGGGCCAGTTTCTGCATATTGTGCTGCAACTGCGCCTCGGCGCCGGGCAAATGCAGGGGTTTTTCCAGTAATCCCGGGGTAATCGTCACGCCCTGCTGCGACAGCAGGCTGGCCAGGGTCTGCGGGCCGCCCTGGTAGGCGTCCCCCCGGTAGAAGCGGCCGCTGAGCTCGACACGCTCGGGCAGGCGCTTGATTTCCGGTTGCACAGTCCCGGCACACCCGGCCAGGCTCAAGACGCAGGCTGTAGCCAGCAAGGCAAAGCGAAATCGAGGAAGTACCGGCAACATCATCACTCACTTGTTCAGGTGCCAGGCGGTCAGCGTCCCGGCTTCGCCCCTGATCATAGCAGCGGTATAGCCTTAAACGGCAGTCGGCTGCGGCTGATAGAGCAAACTGGTTGGTGCCTCACGACTATTGGTCAATAGCCTGCAACACCACAACGGCTAGACTGACACCTGCGAGAAGTATGTGCCCGACGCAGGGCAAAGAGGAGGAGGCACTGATGAGCCTGACCACCACCATCTTGATGCTGATCACTGGCTGGGTGGCCGTAGCCGCAGCCATGCTGTGGGGCGTATTGCGCATCACCCGCCGGCATCACCACGCCTACCGAGCGCCACAAGCCCCGGCGCAAGAGCAGAAACCCGAGCAACCCCACGCCTCCGCCCATTGAGGCTTCCCCCCCATAAACAAAACGGCCGCCTGCACGCTGGGCGCAGACGACCGTTGAGTACTGCCTTCAGGCATTACGCCTGGTCGGCCAGCTTCTTCTGCCGAGCCCGACGCGACATCATGTTCAGCACCTCGATCGCTGCCGAGAACGCCATGGCCGCATAGACGTAGCCTTTAGGCACATGGGCGCCAAAACCTTCGGCGATCAGGGTCATGCCGATCATGATCAGGAAGCCCAGGGCCAGCATTACCACAGTCGGGTTGTCGTTGATGAACTTGGCCAGGGGTTCAGCCGCCAACAACATCACCAACACCGATACCAGCACCGCGATGATCATGATCGGCAAATGCTCGGTCATGCCGACGGCGGTGATGATGCTGTCGATGGAGAACACCAGGTCGAGCATCAGAATCTGACCGATGGCCGCGGCAAAACCCAAGGTCACGCCAGACGATTTCGACAGCGGATCATCCGGTGCCGGGTCCATGCTGTGGTGGATTTCGGTGGTGGCCTTCCACAACAGGAACAGACCACCGGCGATCAGGATCATGTCTTTCCAGGAGAACGCGTGGCCCAGCACCTCGATCACCGGCGCAGTCAACTGCACGATGAAGGCGATGGTGCTCAACAGGCCCAGGCGCAGCACCAGTGCCATGCTGATGCCGATCCGGCGCGCCTTGGCCCGATGCTGCTGCGGCAATTTGTTGGTCAGGATCGAGATGAAGATCAGGTTATCGATGCCGAGCACGATTTCCATGACGATCAGGGTGGCCAAGGCGACCCAGGCAGTGGGGCTTGCAGCAAGTTGTAAAAGGTATTCCATGGGTCAGTCCTGACTCGGGTTTAAACGGATTAGATTTCCTGCGAGGAACTTTGTTCTTTCTCGTTATCGGTCGAACTGTCTTTTTTGCCAATCACAGTACCGGTGGCATCGCTCAGTGCCTGTTCCGCCGCCTTGTGCGTCTCGTCGATCGCCAGCTTGGCCGACTCGGCTGCCTTGCCCATCAATTGCTGGGCGCTTTTTTCGGCCTGGTCACAGCCTGTCAACAGCAGAGCGGAAACGGCCAGCACGGACGCAGCCGTCAGGGTCTTGAATGTCATCATTGCTTTCCTCGTTAGAACAGAGACGGCCGTATCGGCAGCCCGTCGATAGCGAGGCATTCTAAGGAGGCTAACACTTCAGAAAAATTCGTATTTTTAGCGGCTATACTTCGGTTTTTACGAATCGGCGTTCGCCATGCTCAATTATCGGCAACTGCATTACTTCTGGGTCGTGGCCAAGACCGGCAGCATCGTGCGTGCGTGCGAGCAACTGAACCTCACGCCACAGACCATCAGCGGGCAGATCAGCCTGCTCGAACAGACCTACGGCATCGAGCTGTTTCGCCGGGTCGGACGGCAGCTGGAGTTGACCGAGGCCGGCCGCCAGGCCCTGCCCTACGCCGAGCAGATGTTTCAGTTGGGCGGTGAACTGGAAGCCCTGCTGCGGGCCCAGCCCAATGAACAGCAGATCGTCTTCCGGGTCGGGGTCGCGGACGTGGTGCCCAAGTCCATCGTCTATCGCCTGATCGCGCCCACCATGGAATTGACCGAACCACTGCGTATCACTTGCCGCGAGGACAAGCTGGAACGTCTGCTGGCCGACCTGGCGATCCAGCGCCTGGACCTGGTGATTTCCGACAGCCCGATGCCCTCGCACCTGGACATCAAGGGCTATAGCCAGAAACTCGGCGAATGCGGCATCAGTTTTTTTGCCACGCAGGAACTGGCACAACGTTACGGCAACGACTTCCCTCACTGCCTGCACGGCGCGCCACTGCTGATTCCCGGCCAGGAAACCGTGGTGCGCAGCCGTTTGCAGCGCTGGTTTGCCGAGCAGAAAATCCAGCCGCGGATTGTCGGCGAGTTTGATGACAGCGCCCTGATGCAGGCATTTGGCCAATCCGGCAGCGGAATTTTCATCGGTCCCAGCGTGATCGCCGATGAAGTCAGGCGCCAGTACGGCGTGCAGGTGATTGGCCAGACCGACGCGGTGACCGAGTCGTTCTACGCCATTTCAGTGGAGCGCAAGGTCAAGCACCCGGGCATCGTCGCCATTACCGAAGGGGCCCGACGCGAGCTGTTCACCAGCCTCTAGGGCCTCAGGCGCAGACGGCCGGGGCCTTGAGCTTCATCAGCAGCAGGGCCAGCACGATCGACAGCAGAATGAACCCCGCCGCGGCAAAGCCCAGGCTACCCAGGCCCAGGGTGTCGATCACCCGCCCGCCCACCAGCGCGCCCAGGCCAATCCCCAGGTTGGCCCCGGCAATGTTCAATGACGCGGCGAAGGCCGGCGCCTGGGGCGCGGCCTTCATCAGGCGCACATGGCTGACCAGGAACAGCGCCGCCTGGGTCACGCCCCAGACCCCCATCGCCGCCGCCAGCCCGAGCGTCGAGTGGATGCTCGGCACCAGCGCCACCATGCCGCCGATCATGAAGCCACAAAACACCATGGAAGCGATCAGCGGGTGGCGGTCGACCATGCGCCCACCCAGCGAATTGCCGATCAGTCCGACGGCGCCGAAGCCCATCAGGCACCAACCCACCAGCGTGCCGTTGAAACCGGCCAGGCGTTCAAGGATATCGGCCAGGTAGGTGTAGGCGGTGAACATGCCACTGAACACCAGGATCGACAACAGCACATGGCCTTGCATCAGTGGACTGCGCAGGATCTTGAACTGCGCGCGCAAGCTTACCTGCTGCTGGTGCAGATCGGTCCGGGGCAAGTAGATAAACAGTAGCAAGGCCTTGGCGAAGGCAATCACCGCGAGGATGGCGAACGCACTGCGCCAGCCAAATGCGTCCGAGATCAGCGTGCCCACGGGAATGCCGAAGACTGTGGCGCAGACGATCCCGAAACCGATCTTGGCAATCGCCCGACCGGCGTACTGCGGCCCGACAATGTCCACCGCCGTTTCGCTGGCCAGCGCCCAGAACACCGGCAACCCCAGGGCCGGTATCAGCCGCGCCAGGGCCATCACCCCGATGTTGGGCGCCAGGGCCGCCAGGGTGTTGGCCAGGCCGAACAGGATCAACACGCTGATAAACAGCCGGCGACGCTCGAACCGCGCACAGTACGCGGTCAGGAACGGACCAAAGGCGGCGACGGTAAACGCGAACAGGGTCACCAACAGCCCCGCCTGGGAAACGCTGACCTCTAGGTCGCGGGCAATCGACGGCAACAGCCCGACAATGACGAATTCCGTGGTCAGCACAGTAAATCCGGCGGCTGACAACAGCAGGATGGGCAACAGCATGGGTAACTCCAGAAAACGACAACGCCAGCGACAGCCCAGGGGCTCACTGAAGAGAGATGAAAAAGAGGATGGCGAATCTTAACAGAATGCGTCCCGGTACAGCAGCAACATGGGCCGAACCGCCGAACAGACTGGCGTCAGATCGTCACACGTCTGCAGGATAGGGCCTACGCTGTGCTAAAGTCCGCGCCCGCGAAAGACTGGACAATTCGCGTTGCCTGCCGGTTCCGCCAGCCTGCCCCTTTTGTTGCTGGCGGCCCCCATGGACGCACGGCACCCTAAAAAAAATCAGAGATACCGCTATGACTGCTGCCCCGCCTACTCTTTTGCAAAGACTCAAACGCACCAGCCTGGTCACCCAGATCGTCATCGGCCTGATCGCCGGGATTGCCCTGGCCCTGCTTGCGCCTGAGGTGGCCAAATCCACCGCGTTCATCGGCAAGGTCTTTGTCTCGGCGCTCAAGGCCGTGGCACCGATCCTGGTATTCGTGCTGGTGATGGCCTCGATTGCCAACCACAAGCACGGCCAGGAAACCCACATCCGCCCGATCCTCTTCCTCTACCTGCTGGGCACCTTTGCCGCAGCCGTGGTTGCGGTGGTGGCCAGTACCCTGTTCCCCTCGAACCTGGTACTGGCGACCCACGACGTGGCGGTCAGCGCCCCCGGCGGAATCAGCGAGGTCCTGCAAAACCTGTTGCTGAGCGTGGTCGACAACCCGATCAGCGCCCTGATGAACGCCAACTTCATCGGCATCCTGGCCTGGGCCATCGGCATGGGCGTGGCCATCCGCCACGCCGGCGAAACCACCCGCGCCGTGCTGGGCGACCTGTCCAACGGGGTGACCCTGATCGTGCGCCTGGTGATCCGCTTTGCGCCGCTGGGGATTTTTGGCCTGGTGGCCTCGACCCTGGCCACCTCGGGCTTCGGCGCGCTGGTCGGCTACCTGCACCTGCTGGCCGTGCTGCTGGGCTGCATGCTGTTCGTGGCCCTGGTGATGAACCCGGCCATCGTCTACTGGAAACTGCGCCGTAACCCTTACCCGCTGGTGCTGACCTGCCTGCGCGAAAGCGGGATCACCGCCTTCTTTACCCGCAGCTCGGCAGCGAACATTCCGATCAATCTGGAGTTGAGCAAGCGCCTGGGCCTGCACGAAGACACCTACTCGGTCTCCATCCCGCTGGGCGCCACCATCAACATGGCCGGCGCGGCGATCACCATCACCGTGCTGACCCTGGCGGCCGTGCACACCCTGGGTATTGCCGTGGACATGCCCACCGCCATCCTGCTGAGTATTGTCGCGGCCATTTGCGCCTGTGGTGCCTCGGGTGTCGCCGGCGGCTCGCTGCTGCTGATCCCCCTGGCCTGCAGCCTGTTCGGCATTCCCAGCGAAATCGCCATGCAAGTGGTAGCCGTCGGTTTCATCATCGGCGTGTTGCAGGACTCGGCCGAAACCGCCCTGAACTCCTCCACCGACGTGCTCTTCACCGCTGCAGCCTGTATGGCCGAGGAAACCAACAGCGAGCAAACCGTGTAGAATCCGCCTCAACAAAAAGCCCGCCCAGGTTCACACCGGGGCGGGCTTTTTTGTAGCGCAGGGGTTTAGAACGCGCCCATGTAATCGCGCTTGCCGACTTCCACACCGTTGTGACGCAGGATCGCGTAGGTGGTGGTGACGTGGAAGAAGAACTGCGGCAGACCGTAGGTCAGCAGGTACGACTGGCCACTGAAGCGTTTTTCCTTCGGCGTGCCTGGACGGGTAACGATCTCGATGCCTTCCTTGCCATCGATCTGCGCAGGCTGGATGCCGTCGATGAAGGCCAGGACCTTGGCGATCAACGCTTGCAGTTCAGCGAAGGTCACTTCGTTGTCGTCGTACTTCGGCAGTTCGACTTCAGCCAGGCGGGCCGAAACGCCCTTGGCGAAATCGACGGCGATCTGCACCTGACGCACCAGCGGGAACATGTCCGGGAACAGGCGCGCCTGCAGCAAGGCATTAGGGTCGATGTTCTTGGCCGTGGCATGGGCCTCGGCCTTGTTCAGCACATCGCTCAGGGCGTTGAGCATTTGCTTGAAGACCGGAACGGATGCAGCGTACAGAGAAATAGTCATGGCAGTCTCGCAGGAGAGTGGGGCTGTGAAGGATGGCGCGATTATAGCCATGCCTGAGGCGCCGTGCGGCTTGTCTTTTACTGTGCAAGGATTAGGCTAGACGGCTTCGACTGCATAGGGAAAGCGCGATGAGCACAGAACAAGAGACCTCCACCGAAGACTTGCGCCTGAGCAGCACCGAGCTGCGCATCCTCGGTTGCTTGATCGAGAAGCAGGCCACCAGCCCGGAAACCTACCCGCTGACCCTCAATGCCGTGGTTATCGCCTGCAACCAGAAAACCAGCCGCGAACCGGTGATGAACCTGAGCCAGGGTCAGGTCGGGCAAAGCCTGCGCGCACTTGAAGGGCGCGGTTTTACCCGATTGGTGATGGGCAGCCGCGCCGATCGCTGGGAGCATCGCCTGGACAAGGCGCTGGAACTGGTGCCGGCCCAGGTGATCCTCAGTGGCTTGTTGTTCCTGCGCGGGCCGCAGACGGTCAACGAACTGCTGACCCGCAGCGGCCGCATGCACGACTTCGAAGATGCCGAGCAAGTCGTGCATCAACTGGAACGCCTGATCGCCCGTAACCTGGCGATGCTCATCCCGCGCCAGGCGGGCCAGCGCGAAGACCGCTACATGCACGCCTTGGGCGACCCGGCGGATATCGAAGCGATCCTCGCGGCGCGCCAGAGCCCGGTGGAGCGCGGCAGCGCCAGCGGTGTGTCACTGGAGCGTATTGAAGAGCTGGAAGCGCGAATTGCCGCGCTTGAAGAGCGCCTAGCCCGACTCGAGTAGCCCTGCCAGGCCCGTCTACCCAGCCCCGCCGCCTGATCAGACGCGGGCAAACGCCACCGCTTGCTGGAACTGCACATCGCTGGGGCGCACGCCGGTGTACAGGACAAACTGCTCCAGCGCCTGGATGGCGATGACTTCAAGGCCGGTGATCACCTGCTTGCCGGCTGCCCGAGCTTGCACGATCAGTGGCGTTTGCGACGGGATCGCCACCACATCGAACACGGTCTGTGCCCCCTCGATCACCTCGGCCGGGAACGCCAGTTGCTCGGCCTCGCTGCCACCGGCCATGCCAATGGGCGTGACGTTGATCAGCATCTGCGGGCGCTCCTCGCCCAGTTCCGCTTGCCAGCGATACCCCAGCGAGTCGGCCAGGGCGCGCCCGGCACTTGCATTGCGGGCCACGATCAGGCCGTTGCTGTAGCCGCCATCGCGCAGGGCACTGGCAACCGCCTTGGCCATGCCACCGCTGCCGCGCAAGGCGAAACTCGATGCCTGGGGCACGGCGTGGCGCTTGAGCAGTTGTGCGATGGCGATGTAGTCGGTGTTGTAGGCCTTGAGGTGCCCGTCGGTATTGACGATGGTATTGATCGACTGGATGGCCGCGGCAGAGGGGTCCAGTTCATCGACCAAGGCAATGCAGGCTTCCTTGAACGGCATCGATACGCCGCAACCGCGGATACCCAGGGCGCGAATCCCGGCTACCGCCCCCGGCAGGTCCTGGCTGCTGAACGCTTTGTAGTAGAAGTTCAGGCCCAGTTGCTCGTACAGATGGTTGTGGAAACGCAGGCCGAAATTTCCGGGGCGCCCCGACAATGACATGCACAGTTGGGTGTCTTTGTTCGGGTTCATCAGCATGTGGAACTCCTTCGCTAAACACTTTCAGATAAACGGGATTAGCCAGCCCGCAAGCGTTGATCAATCATGAGCAGGTGCCCGGCCCTGTTGGCGTAGCCGGGTCCGGACGGCGCTACAGACCTTACACAAAATTTACCCAGGCGCCTCGTGAATTCGCCAAAAAACGCTGTCTGAGAGGTATCCCCGCGACACTTGCTGGCTCTATTGCAGAACCAGGCGCCGGGGAGTCACAACGAGGAACCATCATGCTCCGTAAACTCCCTGCAATTGCCTTGCTGATCGGGGCCTTCGCTGTCGCAGGACAGGCGCAAGCCCACGGTGGTGGCTACCACGGATGGGGGGCACCGGCGGCGGTCGGCGCGGTAGTGGGTGCGGTGGTCGCAGGTTCGGTGATCGCCCACTCGCAACGCCCGGTGTATGTCCAGCAACCGGTTTACGTCCAGCCGCAGCCGGTGTACATCCAGCAACCGCCGCCGGTCTACTACCAGCCGCAACCGGTGTATGTGCAACAACCGATCTACTACCGCCCGGCACCGGTGTACTACGGCCCACCCCATCGTTACTACGGCCCGCCTCGCTACTACGGCCCACGCTGGTAATCGATGGGCGAAACTCCCCAGGCCTCGCCTCGCAGCGGGGCCTGCTGCCGTTGTGCCCCCCCGATTCCATGTCTGAATAAATCTCGCCAAGGTCGCTGCCGGGACAATGGCTGCGGCAAGATGGCGCATCATGGATCCGACGAATACCCTGGCGCGCACGGCCCAGGTGTCATATTTATGTCATGGCAGAACCCCAAGCTCTGTTCTGTCCGTCACAAACGGTTAATAAAAACAAGGACGACCCTCTATGCCCACGCAAAACCCGCACCGCGTTGTCGGACTCTGCACCTCCAGCAAGGTCTATAGCGCGCTGACCGAACTCAAGCACCTTGAGGGTCATCGCAGTGCCAAGTTTCTTTCGCTGCTGGCCGAGAACCTGGTGCGCAAAGGCCTGCTCAATGAGCACGAAGTGATGAACATGCTCGACCAGGTTGTCGACTGAGCGCCTCAATGCCGTCAATGTCCACTATCGAGCGCGTTGATTGTCCCAAGGTTCAGCGCGCCGGTAAGGTAGCTCCATTGATTGATGGAGGTACTTATGCCCAAGGTTCAGATCATGTCCGTTATCGGTAGCGCCGTTCCCGCCCCCCTCAGAGAGCTGGGATTGCTCGCCTGCTGGTACCTGGTGCAGGACGGCGAGGCCATCAGCGGTCCGCTGACTTCACTGCCTGCCGCCCAGGCACTGTCACAACGCATCGGCAGCTTTTCCCTGAGCGCTTAAGGCAACTGCACCCGTGGCTTGGTTTCGACGTATAGCGCCCAGCTGGAGATAAACAGCGCGGTGATCAGCGGACCAATGACAAACCCATTGAGTCCGAAAACCGCCAGGCCGCCCAGGGTCGAGATCAGGATCAGGTAATCCGGCATCTTGGTGTCCTTGCCCACCAGAATCGGGCGCAACACGTTATCCACCAGGCCGATCACGAACACCCCGTACAACCCCAGGACCACCCCCTGCCAGACCGCACCGCTGAGCAGGAACCAGGCCGCCACGGGCGCCCAGACAATCCCCGCCCCCACCGCCGGCAACAGCGACAGAAACGCCATCAACACCGCCCAGAGCAACGCACTGGGAATGTCCAGGAACCAGAAGATCAGCCCGCCCAGCGCACCCTGTGTGACAGCCACCAGCAGGTTGCCCTTCACCGTGGCCCGCACCACGCGGTTGAACTTGAGTTGCAGGCAGCGTTTCTGATGCTCATCCAGGGGCACCGCCGTGCGCAGCTTGCGCGCCAGCTCCGGACCGTCGCGTAAAAAGAAGAACAGCAGGTACAGCATGATGAAAAAACTCAACACAAACTCGAACGTACCCTGACCGAAGCTGAACGCCTGGGTGGCAAAAAACTGGCTGCCCTGCATCGCCCCCTTGACGATTTTCTCCCGCAGCCCACTCAGGTCACCCATGCCGAACCGATCCAACAGGTTCTGGAAATACGGCGGCAGGCTGTGCTTGAACTGCGCCAGATAGCCGGCAATGTCCAGTTCGCCGCTCTCGATGTTCTTGTAGAGCGTGGTCCCCTCCTGCACCAGCAAGGCGCTGATGATGATCACCGGCAAGATCGCGATCACCAGGCAGACGCTGAGGGTAAACAGCGAGACCAGGTTGCGTTGCCATCCCAATTTCAGTTGCAGCCGGTGCTGCAACGGGGCAAAGACAATGCCCAGGATCACCGCCCAGAACACCGCGCCGTAGAACGGCAGGAGAATCCAGATAAACGCCAGGGTGACCAGGACCAGCAGGACCATCAGTGATTTGTTCTGTATCGAGGAGTGGTTCATGTCCGATCCATGTCTGATAGACGCCGTCTGCGCCTTATAGGTTAGTCAGCCACGAAACGCCCGAGTGCCGTGATTTCTTCAGCGACCATAGATCCAGATCAATAAACGTGTGCCGCATCTGCCCTACCCTCGCGCCCTTTTGCGATCGACGCCACCATGACTCTCGCCACGCCCGAACTGCTCGCCCCTGCCGGCACCCTGAAAAACATGCGTTATGCCTTCGCCTATGGCGCCGATGCGGTGTATGCCGGTCAGCCGCGCTACAGCCTGCGGGTGCGCAACAACGAGTTCGATCATGCCAACCTGGCCCACGGGATCAGCGAGGCCCAGGCCCAGGGCAAGCGCTTCTACGTGGTGGTCAACATTGCCCCGCACAACGCCAAGCTCAAGACCTTTCTCAAGGACCTGGAACCGGTGATTGCCATGGCCCCGGATGCACTGATCATGTCCGACCCGGGCTTGATCATGCTGGTGCGCCGGCATTTCCCGCAGATGCCGATCCACCTCTCGGTGCAAGCCAACACCGTGAACTGGGCCAGCGTCGAGTTCTGGCAGCAGCAAGGCCTGAGCCGGATCATCCTCTCGCGCGAGTTGTCCCTGGAGGAAATCGCCGAGATCCGCCAGCAGGTGCCGGCCATGGAGCTGGAAGTGTTTGTCCACGGCGCGCTGTGCATGGCCTATTCCGGGCGCTGCCTGCTGTCGGGCTACCTGAACAAGCGCGATGCCAACCAGGGCAGTTGCACCAATGCCTGCCGCTGGAAGTATTCAGCCCAGCCGGCGACGGAAAACAACGTGGGCGAGATCGTCCAGCCGTTTGCACCAGCACCGACCCTGGGCCTCGGCACACCGACCGACCAGGTGTTCCTGTTGCAGGAAGCCAATCGCCCGGACGAACTGCTGCCGGCCTTCGAAGATGAACACGGCACCTACATCATGAACGCCAAGGACCTGCGCGCAGTGCAGCACGTCGAGCGCCTGACGCACATGGGCGTGCATTCGCTGAAGATCGAAGGCCGGACCAAGTCGCACTTCTATTGCGCGCGCACCACCCAGGTCTATCGGCGTGCAATCGACGACGCCGTGGCCGGCCGCCCGTTCGACCGCAGCCTGATGACTGACCTGGAGTCCCTGGCCCAGCGCGGCTACACCGAAGGTTTCCTGCGCCGCCACGTCCATGACGAGTACCAGAACTACCAGAACGGCAGCTCGGTCTGCGACCGCCAGCAGTTCGTCGGCGAACTGACCGGCGAGCGCCGTGAACGCCTGGCCGAGGTCAAGGTGAAAAACCGCTTTGCCCTGGGCGACCACATGGAGCTGATGACCCCCAAGGGCAACTTCCACTTCGACCTCCAGCAGTTGCAGAACGCCAAGGGCGAGCCGCTGGAAGTGGCGCCGGGAGACGGCCACATCGTCTACCTGCCAATTCCGGATGCAGTGGATTTGCACTATGGGCTGTTGATGCGGGATGTGAACAAGGGCTGATGGTGGTTTTGCGCAATGAACCCATCGCCACGCCCCTGTAGGAACTCGCGCCTACAGAAGGTGTGTTCCCAGGTTTACAACACCATCGCCGCCACCCAACCAAACGCCAGCAGTGGCAGGTTGTAGTGCAGGAAGGTCGGGACCACGGTGTCCCAGATATGGTGATGCTGGCCGTCGATGTTCAGGCCCGAGGTCGGGCCCAGGGTCGAGTCCGAGGCCGGTGAACCGGCGTCGCCCAGGGCGCCGGCGGTGCCGACGATGCAGACGATGGCCAGCGGGCTGAAGCCCAGTTGCACGCACAGCGGCACGAAGATCGCCGCCAGGATCGGCACCGTGGAAAAGGACGAGCCGATGCCCATGGTCACCAGCAGGCCGACCAGCAGCATCAATAACGCCCCGACCCCCTTGCTGTGGCCGATCCACGCCGCCGACGTCTCAACCAGGGTCTGTACCTCGCCGGTGGCCTTCATGACCTCGGCGAACCCGGAAGCGGCGATCATGATGAAGCCGATCATCGCCATCATCTTCATGCCTTCGGTGAACAGATCGTCAGTCTCGCGCCAGCGCACCACCCCCGATACCGAGAAGATCAGGAACCCGGCCAACGCGCCGATAATCATCGAATCCAGCAGCAACTGGATGATGAACGCGGCGGCAATCGCCAGCCCTGCCACCAGCAAGGTCAGTGGGTTGTACTGGACAGCCACCTGCTCGACCCGCTCGATTTTCTCCAGGTCGTACACGCGCTTCTTGCGGTAGCTGAAAAACGCCAGCAAAAGCCCGAACACCATGCCCAACGCCGGAATGCCCATGGCGTGGGTGACGTTGATGCCACTGATGTCGACGCCACTCTTGGCCACGTTGGCCAGCAGAATCTCGTTGAGGAAGATGTTGCCGAAACCCACCGGCAGGAACATGTACGGCGTGATCAAGCCGAAGGTCATGACGCAGGCGATCAAGCGGCGATCCAGTTGCAGTTTGGTCAGCACATACAGCAGCGGCGGCACCAGCAACGGAATAAACGCAATGTGGATCGGCAGGATGTTCTGCGAGGCGATCGCCACCACCCAGAGCAAGCCGATCAGCAACCATTTGATCTGGCCACCGCCGTGGGTGTCCTTCCGATCCACCAGGGCCAGGGCCTTGTCCGCCAGGGCATGGGCCAGGCCGGACTTGGCAATCGCCACCGCAAACGCGCCGAGCAAGGCATAGGACAAGGCCACGGTCGCGCCGCCGCCCAGGCCACTGTTGAAGGCCTTGAGCGTCGCCTCGATACCCAGGCCGCCGGTCAGGCCACCCGCTAACGCGCCAATGATCAGCGCGATCACCACATGCACGCGAGACAGGCTGAGCACCAGCATGATGCCGACCGCGGCAATTACTGCATTAATCATCGTTACCTCAAAGCACAGTCGCCGCTGAATGCAGCGCAAACGGGATGAGTCCGGCCTGCCAGCTGCAAGGGCCGACACCGGGTGGAATAGAGGTTTTATTAGAGGGCGCGCACTGTGCCGCAGCCCGCCGCGCTTGTCAAAAGCTACGCGGCCTCAAGAAAGCGCTGATGAGGCCGTTACAGGTCCAGGTCTTGGATATTTATCGATTAAGGGCGCCTCCATGTCACTCAGACAGCTGTCGATTCAATGGAAAATCACCCTGCTGGCCGGGCTGTGCCTGGCCGGCATCGTGACCTTGCTGGTGGGTCTGTCGTTGTATCGCATGGAGCACAGTTCCGAACTGGTCAAGGCGTCGAGCATGAGCATGCTCAACGAAGCGGCCCAGTCGCGCATCGAAGCCCAGGGCGAAGTCCAGGCGCTGGGGATTCGCCAGCAGTTCATGGACGCCTATCAATATGGCCACGGCTTCTCGCGCCAGGTGCTGTTCCTGCGCGAACAGGCCGAGAAACGCTTCCTCGATGCCTTCGACCTGCGCGAGGACCTGACCCGCCAGGTCAAGTCGGCGCTGCTGGCCAACCCGCAACTGCTCGGGCTGTCCCTGGTGTTCGAAGCCAACGCCCTGGATGGCAAGGACGAGCTGTTTGCCGGCCAGGCGGAACTGGGCAGCAACGACAAGGGCCGCTTTGCCCTGTACTGGTCGCAGCCGACCGCCGGCAAGCTGAACTCGATGGCGCTGCCCGAAAGCGACATGGCGGACACCAGCACCGGCCCTAGCGGCGAACCGGCCAATGCCTGGTTCACCTGCCCACGAGCCACCCTCAAGCCCTGCGTGATCGAACCCTACTTCTATGTGATCGACGGCCAGAACGTGCTGATGACCAGCATCGTCTTCCCCCTGCAGGTGGACGGCAAAGTCATCGCCTCGCTGTCGGTGGACATCAACCTCAACAGCCTGCAGGCCGTCAGCCAACAGGCAAGCCGCGAGCTCTACGACGGCCAGACGAGCGTCAGCATCCTCAGCCCCGTTGGCCTGCTCGCCGGCTACAGCCCGGACGCCAGCAAACTCAGCCAGCGCCTGAGCGCGGTGGACCCGGACGGCGCCGAACTGTTGCGCATGCTCGGCACCGGCAGCCAGACCCAGAGCCTGCGCAGCCCGCAGCAACTCAAGGTGCTGTCGCCCTTCGAACCGATTCCCGGTGGCAAGGCCTGGGGGGTGTTGCTCGACGTGCCGCAACAGGTCGTGGTCGGCCCGGCGCAGGCCCTGCAGGCCGAACTCGACGCCACCAACACCACCGGCACCCTGGTCGAGCTGGGCCTGGGCCTGATCGCCGCGGTCATCGGCCTGCTCCTGGTGTGGCTGATGGCCCGTAGCGTGACCCGGCCGATTCTCGGCGTGGCCCACATGCTCGAAGACATCGCCAGTGGCGAAGGCGACCTGACCCGGCGCCTGGCCTACGACAAGCAGGACGAACTCGGGCAACTGGCCGGCGGGTTCAACCGCTTCCTCGACAAGCTGCAACCGATCATTGCCCAGGTCAAACGTTCGGTGCAGGACGCCCGCAGCACCGCCGATCGGTCCTCGGCCATCGCCACCCAGACCAGCGCCGGGATGGAGCAGCAGTACCGCCAGGTCGATCAGGTCGCCACTGCCTCCCACGAAATGAGTGCCACCGCCCAGGACGTCGCCCGCAGCGCAGCGCAAGCGGCACAAGCAGCGCGCGACGCGGACCAGGCGACCCGCCAGGGCCTGACCGTGATTGACCGCACCACTGCCAGCATCGACAGCCTGGCCGCCGACATGAGCACCGCCATGGGTCAGGTCGAAGGCCTGGCGGCCAACAGCGAGAAAATCGGTTCGGTGCTGGAAGTGATTCGCGCCATCGCCGAGCAGACCAACCTACTGGCGCTCAACGCCGCCATTGAAGCGGCCCGCGCCGGGGAAGCCGGGCGCGGTTTTGCGGTGGTGGCCGACGAAGTGCGTAACCTCGCCCGCCGCACGCAAGAGTCGGTGGAAGAAACCCGCCAGGTGATCGAGCAGTTGCAAAGCGGCACCCAGCAGGTGGTCGGCGCCATGGGCAACAGCCACCGTCAGGCCCAGGGCAGCGTCGAGCAGGTTGGCCAGGCCGTGACCGCGTTGCGCCAGATCGGCGACGCGGTCACAGTGATTACCGACATGAACCTGCAGATCGCCAGTGCCGCCGAAGAACAAAGCGCAGTGGCCGAAGAGATCAACAACAACGTGGCAACCATCCGCGACGTGACCGAATCGCTGTCGGGCCAGGCCAATGAATCGGCGCGGGTCAGCCAGTCGCTCAACAGCCTGGCCAACCAGCAGCAGAGCCTGATGGATCAGTTCCGGGTGTAACCGATTGGCCGGTGGGGCAACCAGGCCTGCCCCACCGGCCTGATCGAGACTCAGAGTTTGGGTAGCTCGATCACTACCCGCAACCCGCCCCACTGGCTTTCTTCCAGGCGCAACTGCCCGCCCCACGCGTCGACGATATCGCGCACGATGCCCAACCCCAGGCCATGCCCGTCGGTCTGTTCATCCAGGCGCGTGCCGCGGCTGAACACCTGGTCGCGCTGGGTTTCGGGAATCCCCGGGCCATCGTCTTCGACCGCCAGCACAAACCCCTCGGGAGCCTGCACCACGCTCAAGCGCACTTCGGCGTCAGCCCATTTGCAGGCGTTATCCAACAGATTGCCGAGCAATTCCAGCAGGTCCTCGCGGTCCCAGGGCAGGTGCAGGCCAGCCGGCGCGTCGTAACTGAGGTCCAGGTGTTCGCCGTGGATCATGTTCAAGGTTGCCAGGAGCCCCGGCAGCTCGGCATCACAATCAAACAACGCGCCGGGCAAGGCATCACCGGCCAGTCGCGCACGGTTGAGCTCACGGTTCAGGCGCTGCTGCACCTGCGCAAGTTGCGCTCGCAGGACGTTACGCAGCTCGGGATGGGCATCGAGCTTGTCGCTGGAAGCCAGGCTCAGCAACACCGCCAACGGGGTCTTCAGCGCATGGCCGAGGTTGCCCAAGGCATTGCGCGAGCGTTTGAGGCTGTCTTCGGTGTGCGCCAGCAGATGGTTGATCTGCGCCACCAGGGGTTCCAGTTCTTCGGGGACCTGGGCGTCCAGTTGCGAGCGTTGCCCCTGTTGCAACTGGGCGATCTGCTCGCGGGCGCTTTCCAGCGGCCGCAGGGCGCGGCGCACGGTGACCCGCTGCAACAGCAGAATCAGCAACAGACCGGCCAGGCCGAGGCCGAGGCCGATCTGGCGTACGCGCCGGAAGCTATCCTGCACCGGGGTGTAGTCCTGGGCCACGCTGATGGAGATCGACTGGCCCAGGCGCCGGTAGTCCGAGCGCAACACCAACAGTTGCTGGCCCTCCGGCCCCAGTTGCAGGTTGCTGTGCAGACCCGGCTGTTCGAGCTGTGGCAGTTCCTGGTCCCACAATGAGCGCGAACGCCAGTGGGTGTCGGCAAAGTCGATACGGAAATAATGCCCGGAAAACGGCCGCTGATAGGCCGGCGACAACCGACGCTCGTCCAACTGGATCCCTTGCGGACCGCGCACCAGGGCCACCAGCAGGTTTTCACTGTCATTGCGCAAACCCGCTTCCAGGTAACGCTGCAGCCCCTCCTCGAACAGCCACAGGCTGGTTTGCGCCAGCACCAGGCCGACGATCAGCAGCACACTGATCAGACCCAGGCTCAAGCGCCGCTGGATCGACCTCACTGCGCCTGCCCGCCGAACAGGTAACCCTGGCCTCGACGGGTTTCGATCACGCTGCGCCCCAGCTTGCGCCGCAGGTGGTTGACGTGGACTTCGAGGACATTGGAATCGCGCTCGGTTTCGCCGTCGTAGAGGTGCTCGGCCAGGTGGCTTTTGGACAGGATCTGCTGCGGGTGCAGCATGAAGTAGCGCAACAGGCGAAACTCGGCGGCGGTCAGCTGGATGTCGGCGCCGTCACGCACCACGCACTGCCGGCCTTCGTCCAACTGCAAACCGGCGGCCTTGAGCGTCGGCTGGTTGGCCTGGCCGTGGGAACGGCGCAGCAGCGCCTGAATGCGCAGGTGCAGTTCTTCGGGGTGAAAGGGTTTGGTCAGGTAGTCGTCGGCGCCTGCCTTGAGCCCCTCGATGCGTTCGGCCCAGGAGTCGCGCGCGGTCAGCACCAGCACCGGTGTGGCCAGGCCTCCCGCGCGCCATTGGCTGAGCACTTCCAGGCCCGGCAGCCCCGGCAGGCCGAGGTCGAGGACGATCAGGTCATAGGGTTCGGTGCTGCCCTGGTACACGGCATCGCGACCATCGGCCAGCCAGTCCACCGCGTAACCCTGGCGATTGAGTCCGGCCAGCAACTCGTCGGCCAGCGGCACGTGGTCTTCCACCAGAAGCAAACGCATCGATCAATCTTCCTTGTCTTTGAGTAAACGGCCGGTCCTGGCGTCCAGGTCCAGCTCACGCACCACGCCCTGGGGAGTCAGCAGTTCGACTTCATAAATGTAGACGTCATGCTTCTCTTCCAGCTCCGCCTCCAGGAGCTTGGCGCCGGGGTAGCGGTCCAGCGCCTGCTGCAGCAGTTGCTCCAGCGGCAGGATTACCCCTTGCTGGCGCAGGCGCAGGGCTTCGTCCTGATCGAGATCACGGGCCACTGCCAGTGAGCAGACCGCCAGTAGCGCCAGGGCGCCGAGCCCATAAGCGCGCAGATTAACCTTCATTACGTATCCTGATGATCCTTGAGTAGCTGCCCGGTGACAGCGTCCAATTCCAGGTCCCACTCAATGCCTTGTTGATCACGCAACTCGATCTGATAGATGTACTTGCCGTACTCTTCTTCCAGTTCGGTTTCGGTGATGGTCGCACCGGGGTGTTTGGCCAGTGCGCTGGCATTGAGCTTCTCGAAAGACACAATGGTACCAGCGTCACGCAATCTCAGGGCTTCATCCGGTCCCAGGTCGCGGGCATGGGCCAGGCTGACCGTCAGGGCGATGAGACTGGCGGTGATCAAGGTGGTCAGGGTTTTCATGGGCGGTCTCCAGATCGGTATGGGCCCAGACTACCGGCAGCAACTTAATTGAAACTGAATCGCCATCATTGATGGACGACATACACCCACCCCGCAAGCCTGGCTTGCCCGAAGCGAGAGCTGCATGAGCGCTATCCACATCAAATTCCCGGCCCTGACCCTCAAGGCCGGCCCGCGGGCTTTCACGCGGATTCGCCAACAGGGCCTGAACGCGATGCAGGTGGGCACGCTGCCCGGTGCCGCCGGTGGCCCGAAAGCCCTGGGCATCCAGGGCCTGGACCTGGCGCTGTTCGGTGAGTGGTTGCCGGCCGCTCCCCGGGAGCGCTCGCTGATCGGCGCCTCGGTGGGCTCCTGGCGCTTTGCCAGTGCCTGCCTGCCGGACGCCGCCGAAGGCATTCGTCGCCTGGGCCAGCTCTACACCGAACAGCACTTCAGCAAGGGTGTGAGCATGGCGCAGATCAGCCAGAGCTCGCGACGCATGCTCGATGAACTGCTGGACGGTCGCGATGCGCGGATCCTCGACAACGCCCATTACCGCTTGAACATCATGGTGGTCAAGAGCCACGGCCTGCTGGCGGATGATCACCGCGGCCGGCTGGGCCTGGGGCTGTCGTCGGTGATCGCCGATAACCTGCGGGGTCGCGCACGCTTGTCGCGCCATTTCGAACGGCTGATCATCCACGACCCGCGCCTCGCGCCGCCGCTCAATGCCCTGCATGACTTCCCCTCGCGCTATGTCGCGCTGAATACCGGCAACCTGCGCCAGGCCTTGCTCGCATCGGGTTCGATCCCGATGGTCATGGAAGGCGTACGTGACCTGCCGGGCGCCGGCGCCGGGACCTTTCGCGACGGTGGCCTGCTGGACTATCACCTCGACCTGCCCTACAGCGGCGACGACATCGTGCTCTACCCGCACTTCACCGACCGGGTGATTCCCGGCTGGTTCGACAAGACCCTGCCCTGGCGTCGCGCCTGCCCACAGCGCCTGCAGGATGTGCTGTTGCTGGCGCCGTCGAAGGACTACCTGACCCGCCTGCCCTACGGCAAACTCCCGGACCGCAACGACTTCAAGCGTTTCATGGATGACGCACCAGGCCGCCAGAAGTACTGGCGCACCACCATGCAGGAAAGCCAGCGCCTGGGCGACGAGTTCCTCGAACTGGCCGCCAGCGGCCGCCTGGGCGAGCGCTTGCTGACCCTTTAGTCAGTGTTTTCCCGCAAGCGTTATTTCAAGCTGTTAAACTCGCGGCCTGCCCCATCGCCGCGGGCGATAGCCACCTGACAGAGCTCAAACCACTGTGGAAATTTTCAAAGATTCCACGGTGGGATCCCGCCAAAAACCTCTCCGTACCAAAATCTCCCCGTAGCACCGGCCCTTCGGCCAATCCCCGTATCACCCAGTACCGCGCAGTACCTTCCCAATTCAACCCTGTTAGTACATCATCCAGTACATCGAGAACTGAAAGCATAGGATGTACTAGTGGCCCTCACGGATACGGCAGCCAGGCAGGCGAAGCCAAAAGAAAAAGCGTACACCCTCCCCGACTCACTGGGACTTTCGCTCTACGTGGCCACCAGTGGCATCAAGAGCTGGCATTTCAGATTTACTTGGCTTGGAAAGCAGGCGCGAATTTCATTCGGGACGTACCCGGATACCGGCCTAAAGGACGCGCGCTCACGCAGAGATGAAGCGCGGGAAGATATCGCGAAAGGGATTGACCCACGCGAATCGAGAAAGGAGAAAAAAGAGGGATTGATCGATGCCAGTGGTCGCACCTTTCGCAAGGTGTACGAAGAGTGGCTCGCCTTCAGAAAAAGCAGTATCTCCCCTGGCACCCATCGAATCATCAGCAACCTGATGGATCTGGACGTACTGCCAACATTCGGGCCCAGGCAAATTGACTCGATAAAGCGAGCTGACGTCATCAGCCTGATTCGCCGAATCGAAAAGCGGGGATCGGTAGTCACGGCCGTGAAGGTCCGCCAGCGGATGGGCCAGGTGTTCAGCTATGCCATCGCCACCGGAATTATCGAAGCCAACCCAACCGCTGAAATGCATGCGGTCACCGAGAAAGGCGCCCAGAGCAGGCCGCACCCGTTCCTGCCGTTCAGCGAACTGCCAAAGACGATGGCGGCCATAAAGGAGTGCGTTGCGGGCCACCAGTTGCGGTCGGCGATCATGTTGATGATCTATACCGCATCACGCCCGGGCGAAGTCAGGCATGCGGAGTGGTCTGAAATCGACCTGGAAGCGGCCACTTGGACAACTCCGGCGTCCAAGATGAAGATGCGCCGCGATCATTCGGTACCTCTCCCCGCCCAGGCTATCGACCTACTGAAGAGCATGCTGCCGATCACCGGAGGGCTGCGCTACGTGTTCACAAACCGTAGCGACCCAACCATGCCAATCGGCACCAACTATGCGAACAGCGTCATGGAAATCTGCGGCCTGACCGGCAAACAGTCCCCTCACGGCTTCCGACACCTGTTCTCCACCGAGATGAACGGCCGCGGCTACAACCGGGACTGGATCGAGAGGCAGCTCGCCCACGCCGACAGCAGCTTCATTCGCGACGTGTACAACCACGCCACATACCTCGAGCAGCGCAGAGAAATGATGCAGGAGTGGGCGAACTTGGTTACCCCAGCGTAGCCTGCCAGGCCGCCTCTAGCTTGCGCTTCAGCGGAATGGTGGAAGGCTTCTCGATGCGAGCCAGCTTTCGGTACATGCTCACCCCCTGATAGATCGCCCAGCGCTTCCATTCCGGCACTCCAAGCACGCCCATGGACTCGCAGAAGATCTCATCGCAGCGCTCACGCGTGATGTACACCAGTTCACCGGCGACCACGATGGCCAGGTATTCGCAAAGCAGGTCGTGCACAACGGCAGCCTGGCCGTAGCTGCCCCACGGTGGAATCAGGTTCCATAGCAACTGCGGCACACTGGCCCCGTCGGTGAGATAGCCCGCCGGCACAGTGACCCATTGCTCGCTGTACTTGCTGCCCAGGTAGTAGCGGAACGGCGTGATCACCCGCCAGTGATCGGCACCCAGGATCTTGCTGGCTTGCGCGTCGTAACGGATATCCAGCGGGGCGGTGAATGACTCCATGCCCCCTCCCTACGACAGCGTCCCGCCTGCCAGGCGGAACTGCTTGATCAAGTCCTCGAGGCGGTGCTCACGCTGGCCATACCCGGCCCCGGGCAGGCTGGCCCAGATCTTCCGGCACTTCTTGATTGCGGTTTCGATCCGGCCGGCATGCACGTCTGGAAGCGCCCGGCATTCGCGGACGTGCTGCAGGGCCAGCAGATCCTGGCTGATCGGACTGAAGTCCGGAAGCTTCAGCAGCGCCCGGTAATGCGGCCAGTCCTTGAGCATCTGCTGATATCGGCCGGAAGCGTTCGAGGTCAGCCCCTTGCTGTTGATGACCTTGGACTTGCGGCCCCGGGCAAAGGGGTGATCGCTGAAGTCCTTGAACACCTCTGGCTTTCCGTCGATGCCGGTGACGATCACGTCGTAGCCGTCCATAGCCGTGGCCGGTGAGGTGCCGGTGCCCTCTGCCCAAGCCAGCATGTCGAGGAAGGCAAGCGCGTTGCGGCTCCCTGCCCTGCTCTCTGAAAGTCTTGCCATCACTTTTCTCCAGGCGAAAAAAAGCCCGCACTCGGCGGGCATATGAAAACAATCACTGGCACTTGCAGGGCAAATTCCTATAAAGGATAATATGTCAAGCAATAATATCAACGCGCCATCATGGACAGAAGCATGAAAATTCGAGCCAACCAAACTCCAGAAGCAAATGAACCAAACGAACTAAATCTGTTTAGCCATGACAATCTTTTAGCTGATGACGAAGATCAAAACGCAGCTATCATCGAAATCATAAAAGATGGCGGAATAGAAGTAACTCCAATATTAGAGTATTGATATCTGGCGATCCGGGTGCTTAATCAAGCACCCGCGCAACTACAGTACACCGCCTACCTCATCTCCATAATTTCATTTACGGTTTTTATGAAATTAGGATTTCCTTTATTTAGGCTTACAGCCTTTTCGCAACTCTCCAGAGCAAGATCTAGCAATCCAACCTCCATATATGTCAACCCAAGGTTGTGATATGGAAACGGGTTCATTGGAGTTATGCGAATAGCCTCTTTCAAATAATGTTCAGCTTCTTCATGTCTCTCAAGTCTACGGAGAACAACTCCAAGCAAGTTGTGAGCCTCATACTGAAAGCCGTCCAACTCAACAGAGACCTTAAGGCATTCAACGGCCTTTTCTAGCATGCCATTCCGATAGTAAGCCTCACCGAGCCTCAGAACATACAGAGAACTTTCACCATGTTTATAAGCAAGGGAAATTAGATAATCCAAGCAAGCTAAATAGTTTTTTTCTCGCTTCAGGTTGAGCGATATCCAAAGATCCTTTACAAGCTCTGAATTCTCCAGCACCGCCCCGCCACGGCCTTGCGGGGCTACCAAATCGGCGCCACCTATAGACGCGTCAATGACATTGCCTATGCCTAGTTCGTAGTCGAAGGCCTGGACACCTGGATGCTCAGCACCGCGAACAGTGGAAACTTTGACGTTGTTCAAGCTGAACATAGAAATCGCATTGATCAAATCGACTTCATCTGACTCGCTCACAACAACATCGTATGTGCAGTCTGAATTTTCAATATAATAGGACAAATCCGAGAAGCTCAGCTTCGCCTTTCTATTTTTATGCTGAGCGCTACGACTACCGGGAAGATCAAGAATAACCTCAGGACCAAATGCGATACATTTATCTGCGCCGCCAACAGCTGCATATAGCATTGCACCATACGCCCCCATAGAGGTCCCGAAAGTCATTACAAAGCCATTACCAACCTGCCGAGCCACTTCTACAATCTTTTTTGCGGCCTCGATGAAATCCTCATCAAAACCCTCAATACCTTTTAGGTACCAGTTATTACCACAGTCATTTACGAACACTATGTTCGATTCTGACTTGGTGATAGCTTTGTATGGCTTGAATCTTCCAGGAATAGTGTTGACTGATGAAAACGCAATTACCGTAGGAAGATGCTTTCCACGAATAAGCACTTTGCAAAAGTCACCAAGCAACGCTTCCTCCTCTCCACCCGCTTGTACCCGAGCAAAAAATTCCGCGTTGATTTCTTCCTGTACAAATGTCATGAGGCGCCCTTGCCAAAATCAGTAATCTTGGCAAAAAGTTTACATGAAGTTGAGCAAAAACTGAATTTGGTTATTTTGAAGTAACGATTTCTTCATGTTTATCTGGTGTCACTACCAGGCGCCACGACCACAGCCAAGGGCGGCATCAGCCGATGCTGTACTCGGCCTTCAATGCCGCCACCAGGTCGGTAAGCTGTGCCTTGCCGAGCTCAGTCCGAAGCAGTGAATCGCTGAACGTGTACAGGTCACCCATCTTGGAGTTTCGAATGCTTGAGGTGTCGATGTGGTAGCCGATCTCCACATACGACCCAGCCGGCGGCGCGTAGCTCGCTGGCATGGTGACAGCCACAAACGTCGCAGCCTGGTTAACCGATACCGACAACACTCGAGTGGCATTGTTGTAATCAACTACCAACACACCCCAGTTACCGCTCGGCGGAGTGGCAAATGCAAAAGTACCGAGGGTGCCGGTATTGGCGCCGATTTTATTGGCGTTCAGCGAAGCGGCAATGCCGTAGGCGCGGGTCAAGGCACTGATGTAGGTGCCTGCGGCGTCGAAGCCCGACAGAAAGTTGATCGGATAGGTTCCCAGGGCATCGGCGCTGTTCAAGCTGATTGCCATCACAAACGTGAAAGAGCTGGTCAGGCTGTCAGCCGGGAGGCCAAGCCCCGCTGATCCTGGCCCATTAATACCAAGGGCTGCCTTTCCGGCAATCTCGTACAGGGCCAAGGTCGCGGCAGACGCCCCTCGCGGAATCAAAGGAAGGCCGGTTGCACGGCAGCGCCCCGCAACCCCGCCGCCGGGCGCTGCGGTGAGCGAGCGAGCACTGACCACATGTTTCAGAGACCCAACCTTTCCTGCAATGAAGTCCGGGATGCTCATATCGATGCGTGGCGCGCCGGCGGCAGCAGCCACCGTAATCGGGAGCACGATCATTTGACCTGCCATAGAGGAGTTTCCTTGTCTGTAAGTGGTTAAGCGGCCTGGACGTTGATGCGCTGATGGCAAGCCCAATTGAAAAGCGGATGCCCATAGCCGCGTCTTCGAGGAAGCCTTCATTGCTCATCGCTTCCGCCTACTGGGGGCTGGTTGGCCAGCTCCTCGTCGATCTTGTCGTCAGTCCGGTCGGCTTCAAGCACACCACCCTGACGCAGATTCGTTCGCACATCGGACTTCGCAATGAAGCCCTGCTGCCAGAGCTGCACCTGGGCCATGATGTCCTGCGCTGTCATGGTCTCGTCGAAGAACGCTTGGTTGAGCCAGAACACTGTGCCCTTCTCATCCGGCTCGCCAATCATGAAGCGCTCGGCGTCCAGGATGGCCCGCTTGATTGCCTCAGAGACGTTGCCGGCGATAGTGCCTAGCACGCTATTGTCGGAGCTGTACCGGATGCGCACTGCTTCCGCTGTCTCGGCACCGCCTCCCTGCTGGACGATGCGGGCGCCGATCATCAACATTTGCTCTTCCTTGTCCTTCATCAGAGCGCGGGAGAGCTGCGTTTCTTGGGCCTGAACCAGAGTTGCGGTACCGGACCTACCGAGGTTGTAGCCCCGGGTAGAACCGATGTGCATGCCGTTCGGGTTCAGCTTGATGAAGCTATCCGGATCAATGTCGGTGGTGATGAACAGCGTCGGCTGGCTACTGATAAAGCCGCTCTCCTCCACCGTGGCGCTGTTGCCGTAGTGCAGGATGTTGACGTCAGCCAGGTCTTCAAGCGGCGACTTGTCTACGCTGGCGTCGTTGTTCTGGGCGCCGAAGAAGCTGAACGGAATGTGGTCGAATGCCCTTCCAGTCTGGTCAGTGGGTGTCGTTTCGGTAGGTTCGTCCGCACCTTCCTTGTAGACCCGCTGTACGTACTTCCCTTCAATCAACAGCAGCACCCGATTTTGCTTGAAGGTCTTTCGGGTCAACAGCGCTGGGTTGAACTCGGTAACGTTCTCCTGCAGGTTCACGTAGACCAGTTTCTTCACTCCGTCGATTACCTGCTCATCCCAATCGATGATCGCGAGGGCGTCGTAGAAGTGAATCAGCGCACGCTTGGTGGCCAGATCAGCCATCGAGGACACACCGCTTTCGGTTTTGACCGTCGGAAAGTCCACCAGAAAGCCGCCGCGCCCAGTGTCCAGGCACTCCCCCACCGCCTCTTTCGACAGTTGCTCAAGACTGGTGCCGTCGCCGCAGGCGTTCTCCTTGAGGTAGTCGACACCGGTCGGCAGGGTCAGCTCAGCAGTCTTGCGGAACACGGCGCCCATCAAGCCGGTGCGAGTACGACCGGTGACGTTGAGGAACATAGCCCGCTTCTTGTACTGCTTGTACCGCGCCTGGTTCTCCGGCGATTTGTTCTCCGGGTCAGGCATCGGCAGGTATTCGTCATGCTTGCGCACCTCGCGGGCACCAGCAACGCAACGCTTCACCAACTGCCAGCCAGCCAGGGCTTGTGCGTACTCTGCCCGGGGGGTGCTGTAATTCGCCATATTGGCCTCAGAAAGTGAAAGTTACAGGGATGTGAGTCATCTGCGCGTTGATTGGGTAGCGCTTGGCAATGAAGTAGCCGCCAGCATCGTTCATGTGGTCATGGCCCTTTTTGGGATCCTTGTCCGGCTCACCCTTGTCTGTGTATGTCTGTCTCTCAAGGCATTGAGTGAACTGTGGACACTGGTCAATGTTGACCTTCATGCGGCGCTCGCCATAGGTGTTCAGGAACATAGCGTTAACTGAGTTCACACGGTCTTTCACGCTTGGGTTTGTGGAATCAACCACAACCGTGAAGCCTGCCTTCCTGAGCAGTGATAGATCTGACTCGCTAGCGTTCTTGCTGCTCGTGTTCTGCCCACTGGCGTCCGGGTAGACCGCGACGCTATGCCCTGCGAAACGCGCCTGGATCTTCTCAATCATGTCTGGCGTGTCGCGTACGGAGTGGAGCTCATCCAGCGCCAGGGGTAAGCCGTCACGCACGACGTAGACCACCGCCGCCATCTTCATGACGTTGAAGTCCATGCCGATGTGCAACGCCTCACTCGGCTTGATTCGCTCACTGGTCCGGCACTCTTCACGGCTGAACGTGTAGTAAACAACGCCTGAATAATTCTCGAATCCCGCCTCGTACTCTTGCCGGAAAGTGCGCGGGTCCATCTTGCGCTTGGCCGCATCAAGCTCTTCTGGTGGGACATTTCCACCTTGAAGCGACGTGTACTGCCAACTCTTGTGGTCTGGCTCGCCGCCTGGTTTTCCGTCCAGATAAGTGTCGTAGCAGTGGTTGAAGCCTTTTGGCGTACCAATGCGCAACGCGTGGCCGCCCTTGCGGACTCCTACGTCGGGAATCGTGTACTGGCAGGTCGAAAGCATCGGGCGCAGCACTTCTTCCCAGGCAGCGTATTTGCAGTCCGCCCATTCATCCACCAGGACAAAGAACAGGCCCGACCCGCGCAGGTCGTCGTAGTTCTCAAGACCCACGCACCGGATCAAGTGACCGCTCTTGAGCGTTATCAGCATGTCGGTTTCGTTTGGCTTGCTCTCGCGCCACTCTGGCGGGATAGCTTGCTTCAACCTACGCCAGAAGACACGACGAGCCTGTTTCTGGGTCGGAGCGGCATACCAAATCTCATCCTCTACGCTCACACCCCACTCGGCAGCCAATCGTGCTGCACGGCGCATCTCAGCTTTGCCGAGAAAGGTCTTACCAAACCGGCGCCCACACACAGCATCACGAAAGCGCGCATTGGGCTGGAATCCCCAGACGTAAATGTTGGCCTGCTTCTTCGTCAGATGAACCGGGGCATCATAGGTACGGGGTAGTCGGGACATTCTCGTCTGGCTCCAGCGTGTACTCAGCAATGGCGTGCTGCTGATCCGCCTGGGAGCCAAGGGGCTTTTCAGGTTCAAGGCGGCGATTCACGTACACGTCGCCCACTTCTTTGGCGGCCTGCTCCAGTAGCTGGGCAGTCAGCGCCATGTTCTTTGAGTTCTCGGCCTTCACGGCCATCCGTCCAAGTGCGCGCAAACGATAGGCACGGTTGGCGATTGGAATCTCAGCCGTTTCTTCGCGGAATCGCTTCCGAGTGTCTTCGAACAGGGCTACCCAGCGCTTAGCAAGGTCTCGCCCGGCATACTTGGTTGGGTCATGCGCCTCACACTTCTGGCGAGTGACCTCAATGCCAAATTCCTCTCGGACGGAGGACGCTACTTGCGTGGGGGTATCGAAACAGGCCAAGGCCTGAACGATGAAGGCTTTCACCTCGTTGCTCAGGGCTGCCATAGGTTGAATTCCGTCAGGGGTCTGTCAGGGGTCAGGCCGATCTGAGCAGACAGGTTCCACAGGCCCTCGCAATGTTCAATTTCCCTACCTCAGCAGGACTGTTTGCAGCATCCACCAACGCCTGAACGTCAGGGCTCGCACCATAGCGGCGAACCACACCGACGAACTCTTCCACATCGTGACCTTGCAGCTTGATCTTCGGGGCGCCGTCTTGGGTGAATGCTGGTTGACCGTACTTGTCGGTCGCGTGAGCAAGGTGATACAGCTCATGCTCGATCAGGGCGCAGAACTCAAGGTCGCTGCACTGAGCGCAGTAGTCGGCAGCCAAGGTGATGATGAAGGCCGGCACCTCGCCAAACCAATCACGCATCTGCTGTTCCATCCGAGCCTTCTGCCAACCACCAGCACGGAATGCCAACTGCTCGGCTTGGCCTAGGACGCTGCGGCCCTGCTTTTCGAAGCCCGACGACGCCCACATGACCTGGATGTCTGCATCCAGTAAGTGGGCATGGTCTTCGTTGTGAATGCTGCCGGCGTCAGCAAGAATCTCGGCTTGGAGCCACTCCCAGACTTCAGGCGCTGGAGTCAGGCGGATACCGAAGTCGGATAGCTCGGACAGCTCAAGCAGTGAAGCTGGCGGTTTTGGCCTATCCATAGCTCACCTACCACTTGAAATGATGTCAATATGCCGGTATTTGTAACAGACCAACTAATACTGGATATGCCCTATGGAAGCCAGATTCAAAACGGTTGATGCAAACGTACTTAACGCCCAAGGCGAACCAACAGGGATTTGGCGATATAGGGTTATTGACACCCTCAAAGGCGCTCCGATAAACCAGCACGGAGTTTATGAGAACAAAGAAGAAGCTAAAAATGTGTGCGCTCAGCTGAATACAGATCACTCCCTTTGAGCACGGATCGTGCCGCACTCGCCTGCGGCACGCCTATCCTTCCGCGCAATCCAGCAGCACATCGGTCAGCTTCTGCTCGCCCAGGCGCATGGCGCCCAAGCACTGCAGGTCATCACACTTAGGCCCCAGCCCGAACACAGTGACCTCGCCTTTTGGTCCGATCAGGGTCAGGGCACCAACTGAACAAGCCGGATGCTCGCCCGCATCGAGATCATCAGCGATCTTGCGCAGGGTCTTGGCGGCGTCTCGCCAGTCCTCCCGCTTGAGCTCCAGCAACTTAACAGTCATCCAGTTCACCCCTGTGTCATCACAGTCGCCAATCAAGCCTCGATTGAAGCCCTCGACATTTCATCGGCAAGCCGCCCCGTGAAGCACGATTGGTCTATGGTTAGCACCTGATCAAATCACAGAGGAAGTTCCGAAATGATCGAGCCCATCACTGAGGGGTTAGTAATTCAGGCCGCGCAGGAATGGGCTGCGCGGAAAAACAAAAGTCCTCTCGAGGCCGCATCGAATGCAAAAGATACGATTACTGCGCTCAGGGCCAAGCTTACTGGCGAGGAGTTTGAGCAGGCACTAGACAGCCTTTATCGTGAGTACAATGAGTCGTAGTGGTTCGATGCTCAACGCTGAGCGTACTCAATGTCGCGACACAATTTGCTGATTCGCGAAACGTGTCGCGACACTTGCCATTCGGCGATGAACACTAGGAACGCGCCTACACTGAGATGCACGACGTTTGAGCGGACATGGAGCTCAACGCATGCCGACTAGCACCCTTGTGTTACTCCTGATCAGTTATGCCGTGCTGATGGTGGTTTTTTTAAAGCTAAATGCTCGAAACAATCGACGCCGCAGAGAAGGTCTTTACGAAGCCTTTGAAACCACAATGGGAGAGCATGGGATCAAGTCTTTCGAGATCCTCAAGGAAAGTATTTTTGTCGGCAACAACTTCCGGAAATCTGAACTGTACCGGGTATTGTTAGTCGATTCCGGGCACTACTTTCTATACCTGCACGCCAGCGACTCAACACCCACTTTCATGCCACTGACCGAGGAGCGAGCGCTAAAAGCTGCACAGGGTAAAATAGGAATCCAGGCATAGACCATCGCACCTATGGCCGTCTGCGCTCCACCTGATCCTTGCGCATATCGCAGTGCAGACAGTGCTCACAGTTCAACGCCTGACAAAGCCACACCTTCACACGCTGCCACCAGATGACCATAAAGATGTGGCGGGCACCGGCCAGAGCCAGGGACACATGGAGCGTCAGCCCGGCTGTGGTCGGTGCAATGAAAATGCTCTCGTTACGGGACATCACAACAAAGCCGCTGATGGCGATCGCCGAATAAATCAACTTCCCGAGGATGCCATCCCTCACCTTCCCACTCAGCACGCACCAGGTGGCCCACAAGGCAATCAAGCCGCAGGCAATGGTGTTGATCAGTTCAAGGCTCATGGTGGATTGCCTCCTCCGAACCGCTGGCGGATAAGTGCCCAGAGGTCAGCGGCTTTGATGGCTCGATTGATGGCAGCCAGGAGCGAACCGCCGAAGGTGCCCAGCAGGAAGCCGACGCCGGCGACGATGTTCGGCTCTGTCACGCCGAGGTAGTTACTGATCATCCCCGTCAGGTACAGGGCGCAGGCTACCCCGGTGATCAAGAAGATTACCCAGGCGCGCCAGTCGGTCAGGTCGTCCTTGTGCCACCAACTCGCAACGATGGCCCCAATGAGGCCCGCAATAACCCACTCAAGTTTGTCGAGCAGACGGTGCAATAGATCCATGCGCTCGACTCCGTGGGGCATGACTGAATAAAAATGGCCTGCGTAGGCCTGGGCATTGCCCGAAAACAGAAAGGCCCCTGCGTATGCAGAGGCCCTGAATAGATGCGCGTGTCTTCCCACGCTGCCAGCCAAAGACATTCACAACGCCGACGCCCCATTGCATCGGTCTCGCTGATCCAGTCTCGCGCCACCCTGACAGCATGGTGAGGTAAGGGTGCGCGGGCTGCCGGTGTTGTTTCCGTACGTCGCACTGTCCGGCTATCGACGTCCAGGCCTTCCCGAAGGCTGCCCTGGCAACAGTTGAATTTCAGGCAATAAAAAACCCGACGCAGTGGCCGGGTTTCTTTTGGTCAGTCCTACACACGCAGGAATGACAGGATGGGTAAATAATGCGACATGGCGACACGACATGCAAGGCCTTTTGAGGGACTTTGCTTATGCTGCCTCGTCTACCAGCACCCCGGCCTGCTCAAGAATGCCCTGCGCATCCGTTAGCGCATCGTTCACCAGCCCCTCCAGCGCGCCCTTGATGGCCTTGTTCCAGCGCTGGTATGTACGCTCGGTCAGCCCCTGATTGTCCCAGGTGGCCATGTCGTAGTTCGAGTCAGCAAGGACAATCATGTCGCTTGAACGGGTCTCAGTCCTTTGCTGTGATGCCTGGTTCGCCCGCTCTACCGACAACTGTGCCGCGTCGTTGCGCCAGCCCCACTTTTCCTCGTCCTCCCGACGATCTGGTGCATCGAGCCTTACCGCCTCGCGCCGAACACCCTTGATCTGCGGAACCGCCCACACGGTCACCGCCTTCTGCGTGAACAGCTGCGGCGCCGGGCTGCGCAACACCGCGATCAATCGGCCAATCGATTCGACCTTGCGCCCCTTGTGAGTGCTGTACTTCGCTGTCAGCGCGTTCCAGTGCCGCGGTGATAGCTGAGCATGCAGTACCTTGTGCACCATGCAGTCGATCAGCAGGGCTGCATCCTTGCCGGTGATCTCCCCTTTGAGCTTGCTGGTTTGCACCTTCGGCTCAAAGTCGCACCCGCCGGCGGAGTTGATGGTCTCGGATGCCAGAGCGCGGACCACTGCGGAAATTACGTTTCGGTAGATCATGCTGCAGCCCTCTTCAGTTCTCTGGTCATTGCCCGATACTTGGCCTTGATGGCCTTCAACTCTTCGACGGTGTAGCGCTGGGCCTGATGAGGGCCTTCCAACCAATCCAACTTTTCGGCGCCGATACGCTGCACCAGGCGGATTCGGTACTCCACGGCGTTTCCGGATAGGTTGCGGTTACAGCGAACGCACTGCCGGTGCACATTGAGCGGCTCGAAGCGCAGCTCTGGGCACGAACCCACTGAGCGATAGTGGCCAGCGTCCCATCGGCTGCCGGTGATCAAGCCTTCATCAGTGGAAACCGAGTCGCAGCTGATGCATGGGTGAGCGGCATCGCGCAGGCGTATGAACTCGTTGAACACCACCTGCGTCTCGCGCATGTGGTCCGCCCTGCTCTTCAGCTTCTCCTTCCGGACTTTGATCTCCCGGCGCTCAACCTGGGCCAGCGACTTGCGCGCTTTCTCCTGGTTCACGTCCTTGATGGCAAGGCCGCAGGTGTAGTTGCACACCGCCTGCCCGAGGCGCTGCGGGACGAATGAGGCCCTGCATGCTGGGTTCTTGCAGGTTTTGGGCTTGGGTTGTTTGGTGGCGAGCATCAGTACCGCCCTCCCCAATTGTCTTTCTGCGTCCAGCGCACCTGGTGCTCGGCGCCGAATGCATGCACCCACTCGATCAGCTCGGCGCACTGCCTCACGCTGAGCTTGCTGGTGCGCTCGTAGATGACGTCGAAGCCATTACCATCTACCGCTGGGATCATCTGTGGCTTGTCACCCGACTCGCGCAGCCAGGCGGCCGTCAGCAGGCGCTTCCAGATCAGGACGTCCCACTTCTTGCCGGCGTGCTCGACCTGGGCAGCGATATCGGCCAGGGCCGCGTGCAGGGCTTTGTTCTGCTCCCCGCTGCGGTCAACTTCGGTGATGGCCAGCTTTTTTGGCTTGGCCAGGTCCAGGCCGGCGATGTAGCCCATGGCCTTGTTGCGGTCTGATTCGTTGCGGATCTGGAGGCTGGTCATGGCTGCACCCGACTGCCGTAGCGGTGATAAGCCCAAACTGCCAGATAGATCGGCCAAAACATTGAAGCGACACAAAGAACGGAAACCACGAACGGCTTCAACTCTTTCTGCTCGGTCAATCCGATGTTCAGCCCAAAAATTCCGCAGGCCAACATGAAATAGAGCTCAATCATGACTGCTCTCCCTTGCTCATGGCGGCGTCGGCGCACAGCTCGCCAACAACCAGGCAGGCGATGTCGAAAGCCTCGTCGCCAATTTTTGTGACGCGCATGATTTGGGTCATCGCCTCAAGCAGCGCCTCGTTCTCGGCCTTGATCTGGTCGCGCTGACGGATGTGCGCTGCTCGCTCTTTGAGTAAACCCTCCCTCCAAGCAACCAAGTTCTCGTTCTCGGTGATCAGGGCTAGGACCACTGCAGGGTTGGCGGCTGCGACGTACCGGAGGCATGCGTCTTGCTCTGTGTCGATGCTCTCGTAATGCGGTAGGGTGCCAAGATCAACGTCAAACACGTAGCTGGTGCCCGGCGCGTATTCCGGCCCAAACCATGGACCCTCCGGTGCAGCCTCAGCCAGCCGCTTCAGCTCGGTGTAGTCGGTCATTGCGCCGCCCTCTTCGCTTCCAATTCCTGGGCCTGCTTGATCAGCAGTGCCCGGCGATCTGCCAACTCGTTCGCCGCTTCAATCCGCATTTCGGTCTTCCTTTCAGCGCTGGCTTTCCGCATTTCCAGCATCGAGTTCTTCACGAGCTCGAGCTTTTTGCGAAGGGCTGGAGCTGGCTGGGTGACTGTTCCTGTCAGCAGGCCGGCAATTGCGCGACCGTCATCGGTGACGGGCCCAATGCTCAGGTCTGCCAAGTACTTCTGGCCGTGCTCACGCGGAATGCGCTTCAACTCCATCGCCTTGGTAACGGCCTGAATTCGACGGTTGGCGTCGAAGCCCACGGAGACGTGCCAGTTGACCGGCTTCGCGTCTTCCCGGGCCTGGCCCACAAATCGTTCGTAAGCGCTGATGAAGGCCATGCGTGCGCCGATCTTGTCGCCGGCATCCAGGACAGGCTTCGCCGCGGCCAGAGCCAGCTGGATCTCATCAGTCAGCACCACGGTTTCGAATTCATCGTTGGTGGTCATGGCAATGGCCCATGCCTCGTCCTTGCCTGGTCGGCCGTCTGCTGCCTGGACACGCTGAAGAATGGCGGCCAATGTCAGCTTGCCGGTCAGCTCCCGGCGGCAGGCCTTGAGCGCGCCGGCCACCGCTTCGGCCGGATAGTCAGCCAAGTCATCAGCCATCATTTCGGCGGCTTCGGAGGTTATGGTCTGCCCCAGTACTTCCGCCGTGGCCGTGATCGCCAAGGTCAGACGCGCAATTTGGTCAGGCGCCATGCGCTCAAAGGAATTCATTGGGCTGCCCTCCCGCGCGCTGCATGATCCGCTGCGCAGCGTCCATGCCAGCGGTGAGGTTCGCTTGCTTGCGCTCGATCTGCTGGGCAGTGGTCGAGTTCATGCGGCGGTTAGTCGCCCACTGGGTGTGGTAGGCCTCAGCCTTGACGAGCAAGTCGCCGATGCCGTGGCAGCCGTTGATGAGTCGTGAGTCGTCGATGGTCAGGAAGTACGCAGCGACGTGATGGGCAACATCGGCGCCAAGGCGGTCGATGAGTTTGCCAAGCTGGCCGCCAACGGTTGCATTCCAAACTGGCCAAGTGCCGTAGCGCTTGCGGTAAGCCATGGCGTAGTTGGCCCAAGCCTTGAACGTCTTGCAGGTTTGGTCTTTCGGACCTGGCATGTCAGCGGGGATTTCACAGCGTGGCTGCTGGGAAGCGAATGGCACGACCTGGCCCGTCACGACCTTGGCGGAAGCCTGGGGCGTAATTGGTTCAATGACCGGTTCAATGACTGGTTCAAGAGAGTGACTGATTCTGGGTGCAGCTCCTGCACTACCCCCTGGTGCAGGAGATTCACTAGGGGGTGAACCTGCTGCACTACCCTGGTGAATCTGCTGCACTACCCCTGGTGCAGGAGGTGCACCACCCTCAAGAGTCAAAAAGTAAACGTTGGATGAGTTGCCCTTTGGTCCACCCTTCCGAATTTCCTTGCGGAGAAGTCCTGACTCGCACAAAGCCGCAATGTGGTTCATGACAGAACGCTTGCTGATCTCGCACTGGTCGGCGATGTGCTGATAGGACGGCCAGCATTCGCCTACATCGCTGGCGTTGTCGGCCAGCTTTATCAGCACCAGTTTGCGCAACGGATTGCCGACGCGAAGCTTCATTGCGGCGACCATAAGGCTCATGCTCATGCCGCACCTCGTAGAGCCTTGTCCTGGGTGAGCAGGCCGGGCTTGATATTGCGCGCACGGGTCATTACGCGGACCTCATGGCTTGAGGTGCACGAAGAGACTTCAACCCATTTCTACGGGCTTCATCTGTTGCGCCGTGGTTGGGGTGGAAGCCAAAATCTGATTCGCCCTGCTTGCGAGCTGCAACGGCCGCATCAAAGCTTTTGAAGAAACCAAGGTTGATCCGCTTGCCGTTAACCTTGATGCGCGCTCTCCACCCTCCGTGGTCCTTGCACACGCCAGTTACGCCAGATGTGTTGTCGACACGACGGTGCGAATTGCGTTGATTCTCCTGAACCGAGACCACCCGCAGATTCTCGATACGGTTGTCGTCCCGGACGCCGTTTACGTGGTCAATCTGACCAGTGGGCCAGTTGCCGTAGGAGAGCAACCAGACAACTCGGTGAACTCGGTATTTGACGTTATCAACCTTGAGGCACAAATAGCCGTGGCCGTCTGGAGACCCAGCGGGCTCCCCAGGCATAGCTCGACGACCTCGCATAACGCGATTGATCAACACGCCGTCTTTCAGAACGAAAAGATCCCTGGCTTGATCCACCGTGAGCATCGACTCGTTTTCGTCGCGCGCCACAATCAGTCGATTACTTTTTTGTGTCGCGGACTTTGTCAGGCCCTGTACATCGTTATTGGAGGTATGCATAATCGGCCCACAGATGTTTTCGATGTATGCAGTTGAAAAGACCACCCGGCCAGGTGGTTTTTTTTCGCCTGCGGTTTTTTGGTTGTTATTCGCAGCCTTCATCAGCCCCTCCTTTTTCAGGCCCTTTTAAGTCCGGCGGTTGGTCGCGCCGGGGGGTCGGAAGGTTTCGGAGTTTCCCGGCACCTTTTGGCCTGGTCTTCTCGAAAAAGCGCTCTGCTCCAAGCTTTGCGGCGTAGTCGCCAGGCGTCATACCTGCGGCCTCGGCCAGTCGTTCAAGCTTTTCGTAGAGGCGCCCATCGATCCCATGGCAGATCGTGGTTTCAGGCACGCAGCCTCCTTTAGGGCCTTCAGGCCGACATGTGTTTGCCGTTAGCATCCGTCTCAACGATGCTTTCCAGTTTTTCCTCAACGCACATGCGGACGAAAACAGCGAGCTGCAGCTTGTGCAGGCGAGCTACGGCTTTAAGTGCTTCATACGTTTCATCGTCATAGCGCGACTTGATCTCCCGGTCTTTCAGGTGGCGTGTGTCGTCGTATGCCATTGGTGAGGCTCCTTGGTTGTTCGAATTGGTTTAAGCAGCAGTTTTCTTTGGGTGCGCCTCGGCAAGTAGCCAGGCGAACTCGAACGGCTTGCCATTTTCGGCGGCCAGTTCGGAGATTTTTTTGGCGTATTGGGTTTCGCCGGTGTACTCGGTGCGGGGCAATGCATCGGCGACGAGCCACTTGTAAATCGCACGAGGCGTCTTGCCGCAGGCCAAAGCCACAGCTGGAACGCCGCCAGCATCATCGATCGATTTTTTGAGCGGCCGCATATGGCCTCCGAGTAAAATATGAACTTGTGGTACATATTATGCCGGAACTGAAAGTACATACAAGCCCATGCGATGCTGAACCTATGGTTCAGATAGAAGAAATACGCGCAGCATTTGTTGCTCGCCTCAAAAAAGCCCTCTCCGCCCATGGTATTGACCAATGGGGCGCAGGCGCTCGGCTGGCCGAAATGGCCAAGGTCACCCCTAAAGCTGCAAGCAAATGGCTCAACGGTGAGACTCTTCCAGGGCCGGCCAAAATGAGCGCGATTGCGACTGCTCTGGGCGTAAAAATAGAATGGCTACAGCATGGCTCGGGCGAAGAGCCAAGCTTTTCAAGGCCCGCCGAGATAGGCGATGGTGTTACTGAGCCCTCCTCCCAGTCTGCTGCGGATATCGTCCGCGACATGCTTGCCAAGCAAGGGAAGGGGCTGTCTGAGGACGCCCGCAATCGCCTGCTTGCTGCAGCCCAAGAAACAGATGACGGAAATGTCGTAACCGCTGACTTCTCCCGCCCAGGCCAGGTCGGTGATGAGGTATGGATCGCCCACTACGACGTACGCGCAGCTATGGGCGGCGGACAGATCCCACACGAATACCCCGAAATGCTCCAGGACATCAGGGTCAGCCCCAAGCATCTGCGCGAGATGGGAGTCACCTTCAAGGAGCACTTCCACCTCAAGATGATTACCGGCTGGGGCCAATCGATGGCGCCGACGATCAAGGATCGCGACCCCTTGCTGGTCGACATCACGACCCGGGAGTTCACCGGGGATGGGATCTACCTCTTCTCCCACGACGAAATGCTGTACGTGAAGCGCCTGCAGAAGAAAGGCAAGGATCGCTTCAAGATGATCTCGGACAACAAGCATCACGACCCAGAAGAGATTCGCGTGGATGACACCCATATCCTCGCTCGAGTTCTTTACGTCTGGAATGGGAATCCGGTGTGACCCATGCCCCTCACCAAGCCCAACCAAGAACTACGCCGTGATCTGAAAGCAGCGGCTTCCGCTCTCGAGGATGCCGCGCACGATCTCTTTCGCGAGGCAAAGGCCTACGCAGAGCCAGAGTTCCTTGCTGCCATGGAGAAGATTGGAAAGCTGCAAGAGCATATGGATCGGCTGATGGAGTATGCCGAAGAAGTCAAACATCAGCGCATCACCAGGGCGAAGGCTGAGTGATCTGGTGCGCCAGTGAGATGCGGGCGATTCGGGGAAGGAATTTTCAAGATGGCGCACTCACTTCGATACCAGATTGGCGAATCCGTCCGCACCATCGAGACTGAGGTAGGAAAGCTGCTCGAATTGGCAGCAACGCTGAGAGATGCAGGAGATGAAGAGCTGGCAGCAGCAGTTTCGGCCCAGGTGAACAAGCTACTGCAGGCTTCGGTAGCACTGAGAATAGCTCTGGCGGACTGATTACCGGATTCACGCAATAGGGATTTGTAGGAGCTGATGATGGGACTCACCAAACCCAACCAAGACCTGAAACGCGACCTCCAGGGCGTCGCCTCCGACCTGAAGTGGTCAGCCGTCGAGCTGCTGCGAATCGCTGAGCGGCTGAGCCTGGCCGGTAATGAGGCGGACGCCCAGGCTGTGCTGAAGATGTGCACCGTATTTCATGATGGTGAGGATCGGCTGATGGGTTATGCGGATGAGGTCAGCGCCGGAGAGATCACGCGCTCAAAATCAAATTAAGCTACACGTAGCGCTCTTATAGCAGCACCACAAGGAGGTAAGTGTTGATCCCGCAATGGAACCACCAAGGGATAATTCCCCCCATTGATGAAAACGACCCGACGGCGCTTGAACGGGCACCATACCCTGTAACCGTCGAGCAGGTCGTTGAGCGATTTTCTACTACAATTGAAAGGTGCGAGATTCTCGAAGGCTTCCTATCTCACCGAGCTGAAATGCACCGTATAGGCGTTGTCTCTGGCTTTCAGTGGTTGAACGGAAGCTTTATGGAACACGTTGAATTGTTGGAAGGGAGAGCGCCAAACGACATGGATGTTGTGACCTTTGCAGATATTCGACCGGAAGTGGAAGCTGCTTTAGCACCAGATGACATCAAAGCGCTAACCGATAACCCGTGGATAAAGCAAACCTATAAGGTTGACTTTTACCTTCTCCCTCTGTCGGAACCTGCGGAATTTTTAGTGGAGATGTCGGCATACTGGTACAGTATGTGGTCTCACAGAAGGTCTCAGCAGTGGAAAGGCTTTTTGAGCGTCAGGCTCGAGCCGGACCATGATGATGGTGCCAGGCGTCTTTTGGAGAATCGCAAGCGGGAGGTCCAGAATGAACAGAACTGAATTCACCCATGCGCAGGCTGAAATCAATTTCTTGGATCGCATGTCGCGCAAGCCGGGGCTAAGCAAGCTCGCACAACTTTCAATGAGTTCAAGAAAAGAGCAGGTTGAGTCGCGCCTGCTTGATCCTGGTCGAGGAGCATTTTCTCCCGCAAAAGCTGTAGTGACCTATCGAGGCGCTCCCGTTTGGGGTGTGCATGGTGTTGTTGCTGAGTTTGGCGCCATAGCAACTGCGAAGTTCTCAGAAGCCATTGCTGCCGTAGCCGCCTCTATCGGGGGTGTTTTGAATGATTTTGGCCCCATACCTAACAAGGCCCAGAATCAGATACTCATAACAGGTACGGCTATCGGGTCTTTCGGATTTGAGTTCGAAGAGGCTCCATCTCTTGAGGCGCAATTGCCTCTTGAGGGAACCACGTCTGTTTCGCAGGCATTTGAGTTGGTAGCTGAGCTGCTCGAAGCCTCCACCAAGAGCGATGAGGAGTTATCCGAGCCAGCCTCTCGGCTAGGTACCCGGGCGATCGCAACGATTTCGGAATATCTCGACAAGCTGATTTCCTACGAAGCGTACTGCTCGGTGGCAACCCGCGACCATCTGTTTTCGTTTACGAGCGTAGATCAGGTCAGAATTAGCAGGTCCCGCCTCAGTACTGAAAACATTTCCGAGAGAGGCGTCGAATTTGCTGGCGAGTTCTTGGGGGCCTTTCCTGCGGAAAGACGGTTCGAATTCAAGACTCAGGAAGGGGTTGTGATACACGGAAGAATTGCCGCTGCAATTGAAAATCCGGCAGTTATCAATATGCACCTGAATGAAGTCTTTATCATTCAAGTTAGTGCTAGAACGGTTGGCAACGGCAGGCCGCGATATACCTTATCCCAGCTCCCCTGGTAATCAAGCCCGGCCCAGCGCCGGGCTTTTCGTATCTGCCCTTACCAGTTAGGATCGTTCCTCGCATCCGCATGGAGGGGGGGGGCGCATGAAACCTGCCACTAATACGCTTATCAAGATCACTGCTTTCTTGGGCGCCTGCGCTTGCCTGACCTATGCGGCCATTGTAGTGAACCGGGAGGTAACCTACGTTCATGCGAAGGTCACCGGATCGCCAAGCTCCGATTCCAGGCCACAGGAGCTTCGATGGCCCGAAGAGGTCGAGCTGCCACGGCTTAGGGATTCATTCTTGAAAACAATGGAGCAGCCCCGCTCTGATAACCGATAACGCTGGCAAAATATGCAGACCGAAATTTCACATATCTTTCACAACTTAAAGTCTATGGTTATCTCAGCTCCTTATGAACATCCCTTTAAGCCCGCTACCCCCCATCGCGGGCTTTTCTTTGTCTGCCAAAAATTGCCTTAGGTGAGACTAGCTTTGGGCGAACGCTATCGCCCCTCCCTCCTTCCCCGTAGCTCGCCACTCCTCCTAAAGATCTTCCGCAATCAGCCGATCCTCCGATGACTCCTGCGCGTTCGACCCCATACTGGTAGGTCAAAAGCGTCATGAATTTTTTTGCTGGCCGCAAGGAGAATTGCCAGCAGTATTGTCTCAAGGATGCCTCATGATTCGACTGTTTCTAACGTCCTGCTTTCTTTTCCTGTGCGCTAATGTTCAGGCTGCCCAACTCGCAGCTCCCCTGGACATGGCTGCGTCGCAGAGGATCGTCAATGCCTTCAAGGACGACTACGAAGACGATTTCAAAAGCGAAATGGCTAGAGTCCCAAAATTTGCCATCCCTACGCCGGAGCAATCTTACGTTTACGCTAAATATATGAACAAGGCGTTCGAAAAAGCTGGCTACAGCATGGATGAGACGCTGTACAGCTACTTCAAAGGCGAGCGGACAGGCAATGTCGTTTTGTTTATGTCAAAAATAAACCTGGAGACTTATGCCATTTTTCTAAAAAACGACGCGATTGGCGCAGCGTTCAAACGGGCCGGAGGTGTTTCCGAACGGACCCTGCAATATGCGAAGGATATTGCTCGCGAAATCCCTATCACTTCGGCAGATTACGTCGTTGAGGGTGATCCGAGCTATAAGATCGAGGGAGTACCGGATAACCTTCCTATCCGTCAGGAAAGGCTGCTTGGCCGTGTGAAACAAGGTAGTGGCCCATGGTCCGGTTGGCTGTATTTCGAGTCCCTCACCAATGCTGGAGAGCAAAACGGGATTGGGATAGTGGACATGAGAGATAATCTGCCCGAAGGGGAGGAATACATCTGGAAGCAGCTTATTAACAAAAAAGTCAAAGTCGAAGGCGCGTATTTCACAGTCAAAGGCGTGTCGATGAGCGTGCCAGAAAGTAAGGTGATCGCTGTAGACCCTAGCTTTTTTGACCGCAAGGTCTCTATGGCATTTAAGGTGCTATGACCCCACCGCTCAATGCGATCAATGAGCAGCCCGGCCCAGAGCCGGGCTTTTCGTATCTGCCCTTCCCTACCCTACTTCGTAACCGTCCGGGAAACACGCCTTTCTGACCTAAGGCCCTAAGTGCCAATGTTCGGAAGGTATTGACTTGACGCTTATCCAAGGCTCACCAGCAGCTGCTCACGCGCCTGCCGACGCAGCGGGCGAGTGAGATTACGCAGTTGCTGCCGCACAAGTGGGCGTCCGTTTGAACATCTAGAGTGTTTGGCCTGATGTTTGTCGGTCGTTCAATTGGTATCGCGATTTCGGTGCAGCCACTCATTGACGACATCTCCGAGAGTTTTAGGTACGTCATTACGTATCCAGGCCATAAAACCTCTGTCGAATTTAAAGTTCACGCCGCAGTGCTCCACCATGAATCTACGGACATTCTGTGTATTTCGGTAATTCTTGCAAACTGTCGTATTTTTTGTGAGCTGATCATTGTGCCAATTAAAACTCATGGGGCAGGCTCCATACTTAGTGGTCTGATTTATAAATTCATAGCATGGGATGCTTGGAGTCTTGCAATCGGTATCCACACGTCCACGTAACCCTTCCCTTGGGATGGCTCGAAATCAGAACTGTACTGCTCGAACTCAGGAGCTTGGGCAAGCTCACATTCAGATTCAGGCAACCAGTGGTTGAAAATGGTGAAGAAAGTCTGATGGATCGTCGAGATATGGCCTTGGTGTCGAAACACGACATAGTTTTGCTGCGGCACTCTGAAATACCGAAAAGCCGGAGGAAGACCATCGACGCAGGACACCTCTGTACCGGCAATGTACTCAAAACTACCATCCAGTCCAGGATTACAGCACAGGCCATAGTTCCAATTGTTTACCTGACCTGGTACCCGTCCTATGTAGGGGACGAACGTTTGCCACAAACCGACGATGCCTTCGTTCTTATCGAAGGTAAAACGATCCCCCAGACCAGCGATGAAAAACTCTGCTCTAGTTTCAAAGCGGGGTTCAGAGAGTGTTATGAGCTTCCTTTCTTTCATACGTAACGGCTCCACCAGTGAGAGATGTTCATCCTCGTGCCCACGAACCTGCTTCGGAGTGAACCCAAACAGATCGCAGAAGGCGCGCGTAAAAGCTTCATGGGAGCCGTAGCCAGCATCCAGCGCTACTTGCAGGATATCCGGTGCACCTCGACGCAAGATCAGTGCCGCTTGGCTCAAACGCCGTGCACGGATGTAACGCATCACCGACCAGCCCGTCGACAGCGCAAACAAGCGGGCCAAGGCAAAAGGAGACATGTTGCAATGGCGCGCGACACGTCCTAGATCGAGTTGGGATCCCAGCTCCAGCTCGATGTACCACAGGGCCCTCTCGATACTCAGCATGACGAATCTCCATGAACGCTAGAGCAACGTTATCAAATGAATGGGGTAAGCATTTGATCGTTCTTGCGGTTTCTGCTTTCCACCCAGAGCGTATGAAAGACCTCCACGTCTCTTCGCTATGGCTTATTAGGGCTCATCGAAAGGATTGCCTGCGCGCATATTCAAGGTAACCCTTGGTCGAGGTGACTTCGCCAGACGGTTACTTTTTAGCCCCACAAGCGGATCGCCATGCGCCAACGAACCTCTTATCCAAAGCCCTTCAAAACCCAAGTCGTCCTGGAATGCCTGCAACCGGGCGCCTCTGTTGCCAGTGTCGCGATGAGTCACGGCATCAACGCTAACGTCGTGCGCAAATGGTTGCCGCTTTACCGCGATCACCAGTTCACTGACTTGCCCGCTTTCTTGCCGGTGAAGTTGGAACCAAACATTCCGAACGAGAAGTCCATCAGCATCGAGTTGCCATGCGGGCAAGGAACGATGACCGTGAAATGGCCAGCTTCCGATCCTGATGGCTGTGCCCGATTCGTTCGCAGACTAACTCAATGATCCGCATCGACTCCATCTGGCTCGCCACTGAGCCCATGGACATGCGAGCCGGCACAGAAACCGCGCTTGCGCGGGTCGTGGCGGTGTTCGGTGCGGCGAAGCCGCACTGTGCATATCTGTTCGCCAACCGCCGCGCCAATCGTATGAAAGTGTTGGTGCATGACGGGGTGAGGATTTGGCTTGCAGCCCGGCGCTTGAATCAAGGGCGCTTCTTTTGGCCAGGGGTGCGGTACGGCTCTGAAGTCGAGTTGGACGTCGAGCAACTTCAAGCCCTGGTACTCGGGTTACCTTGGCAACGCGTCGGTTCTGGAGGAGCCATCACGGTGCTCTAACTCGCCTGCCATGGCCCGCTTGCCAGCGCAATTGGCCCATCAGTCTATCGTCGCCACCAGCCCTCTCTGGCAAAATTGGCGGCATGACTTCGCATCCAAATCTCGACCAATTAAACCCTGAAGAACTGCGTGCCCTGGCGGCGCAGTTGATCCAGCGCGTCGAGACAATGGACAAGCAAATTACCCATCACAAATCGGTTAACGAGAGGCTGGCCCACGAGATCGCACTGCTCAAGCGCTTCAAATTTGCCAAGCGCAGTGAGCAGCTAAGTCCGGATCAGGCCAGCTTGCTCGACGATTTGATCGACACCGATATCGCCGCTATCGAAGCGGAGCTTGAGGCGCTGCAACCGGCACCTGTCGAAGTCAAAGTGCACCAGCAACCCAAGCGCGCACCGCTGCCATCGCAGTTCCCTCGCACATTGATCCATCACGAACCGGACAATAGCCACTGCCATTGCGGCTGCGCCTTAAAACGCATCGGCGAAGATGCCAGCGAAAAGCTCGACTACACGCCCGGCGTATTCACGGTCGAGCGCCACATCCGTGGGAAATGGGTCTGTGAACAATGCGAAACGCTGATCCAGGCGCCGGTACCGGCGCACGTCATCGACAAGGGCATCCCGACAGCGGGCCTGCTGGCCCACGTCATGGTGGCCAAGTTCGCCGACCATCTACCGCTGTATCGCCAAGAGAAAATCTTCGGCCGAGCCGGACTGCCCATCGCTCGTTCGACCTTGGCGCAGTGGGTGGGCAACTGCGGCGTACAACTCCAACCGCTAATCGACGCTTTGCGCGAAGTCGTGCTGACGCACGGCGTCGTCCACGCCGACGAAACTCCGGTACAAATGCTGACGCCTGGCGCGAAGAAGACTCATCGTGCTTACGTCTGGGCCTATGCCACCAGCCAGTTCTCTGAACTTGCTGCGGTCGTTTATGACTTCAGTCCGAGCCGTGCCGGCGAACATGCCCGAAACTTCCTTGGCAACTGGAACGACAAGCTGGTCTGCGACGACTTCGCTGGCTACAAGGCAGGCTTTGAACTGGGCGTCACGGAGATCGGCTGCATGGCCCATGCACGCCGAAAGTTCTTCGACTTGCACGCGACCAACAAGAGCCAGATCGCCGAAAAAGCGCTGCACTACATCGCGGCCTTGTACGAAGTTGAACGAGAGGCTCGCGAGCTGGAACCGGGTGTCCGGCAGCGAATACGGCAGGAAAAAGCAGCGCCGATCATCGATGCACTTCATATCTGGATGATCGCCCAAAGGCAGCTTGTGCCTGAGGGCTCGGCCATCGCCAAGGCGTTGGATTACAGCCTCAAACGCTGGATAGCGCTGACGCGCTATCTCGATGACGGTGCTGTGCCCATCGATAATAACTGGTGCGAGAATCAAATCCGGCCGTGGGCTCTTGGGCGCTCGAACTGGCTGTTCGCGGGTTCGTTATGCAGCGGTAAACGTGCGGCGACGATCATGAGTTTGATCCAGTCGGCACGGCTCAATGGGCATGATCCGTATGCTTACTTGAAGGATGTTCTTACTCGCCTGCCGACGCAGCGTGCGAGTAAGATTACCGAGTTGCTGCCGCATAGGTGGGCGCCCGTTTAGTCACACAACGTGTGAGGGCGGACGATACGTTTTTTCGAAACGGTTTTACCAGACAACGTCTGTTTGCAGCCCGGAACCTAGCAATAGGTGATCTGAGAACACTTACACTGGAAGTGACGACACCGATGCCTGACAGCAAAGGCATCGGTGTCTCTTGCCTGCTCTGGCAGTCCGTCGGGGTCAACTCATCTCTGGAACGAGGTGACTCATGAACGTCAGGTTTTCAATAGCGTACATATACTCAGAGAATCTCGGATCTCCATCGTTGAACGCCTTTGCCACTTTTTGTGCGTTCTCAAGACTGTCCCACATTGCTAAATCCGCGAAGATTCGGTCGTCGCTCATAGGGCAGTAGGCGCGGTACTCAATCAAACCAGGAAAGGTCTTTAACGTTTCACGAAGTCCTGCGCGGAGCACCGGCACTTGCGCAACGCATTCCTGTTTGACCTTGAAAATGGCTAATTCGAGTACATGAGATGAGTGCTGCATAGGGATGACCTTCTGTGTGTTAGGGAGTCCCAATTATCAGAGGCTCATACTGACAGCGTAGTGTCAGTAGTGGTGATCGCTTTCCACTGGCTTGCCTGGTGCTTCATATACGCTTGGAGATCAAGGGCAGGATTGTCGGGTGATGGTTGTTGGGCAATAGCGATGGAGGCTATGCGATCGACCCGAAAATCGCGGTAAGCCGCCCTGGCACTACACCAGCTTCCAACCGTCCACTTTCCTCCCCAGTAGAAAAGGCCAAGGGGGAAAATGAGGCGTTGCGAAACCACACCGTCCAGGCTGGTATAAGTTATCTTCAGCGCCTGAGTGTTTTCAATGGCATTTCGAAGGGTTGCCAAATGGCCCCGTGTCGAGGACGGTGTCGTTCCAAGAGCCCTGATTTTTGCCGTGCTGGGGTCAACCTTGTGATGGACTATGGACGCTGAGATTTTGCTCAACAACATCCTTGCAGCAGCACTTAGATCGTTATCGGCGCAAGCGGAAAGCATCTCCATCCCGAGCATCAATGCATCCAGTTCGAGCCTGTTCAACGTTAACGGCGGCATCTCAAAATCGGCATCCAAGGCATACCCCACGCCAGCAGTACCATAGATTGGGATTCCACTGAAGGAAAGGTCGTCGATGTATCGATAGATTGAGCGAACGGAAACGCCAATTCGGCTAGCCAGTCGTTCAGCAGAGATTGGCTGATGGACACGAATCAGATTTACCAACTGAAATAAACGATCAGCTTTACGCACTAGGTGGGCTCAACTGAGAGTCCTTTGCAAGCTCAATGGCTGCGTTAATGGCGTCCCGAGCTTGGGGGCTATTCTTCCAGCAAGTCGATCCCACTGCTGCCGACGCCTGAGCCAGGATGTCACCAGCATTCGCTCTGCTGAGCACAGCTAGCGAGTCAATGCCCATCTGCTCAAGGCGAGCAATGACGGCCGGCCCTACGCCCTTTAAGGCCAACAAGGCATCATGTTCCGTCAGTGGAAATGGCATCCGTAAACTCCTGTTATCGGCCAATGAAGCAACCGGAGTTTGCCCGACGGGAGAGGGCATCTCAATAGATGGCTCCATCGCCCTACGCGTAGGCATCAGGAAGGTGGGTTCGGCAAACGCTTACTGAAAGACGTCCTCGCGCGCTTGCCAACCCAGCGCGCCAGTCAGATTATCGATCTGCCGCCGCATAAGTGGGCTCGTTAAGCCTCGCCGTGTGTACGAGTTTGGCTTTGCTTAGGGGCGTGCCTCCAAAGCTGCATGAGCGCCAAAGAAGCAAGACTCGCGATAATGAGCGCAAGTGAGCTTATTCCAATGCTCAGCCCGCAAAAGTCGATCAAGTAACCTGTTAACACCGGGATCGCCCCAGCGGGCACATACCCCCCCATGTTGAACACTGCGTTGGCTTCGGCTCTGCGCTGCGCAGGCACTCGGTCAGCAATAAGGGTCAGTCCACCTAACTGGCCCAAGCCTTGACCGGCGCCTGCCAACAGAGCGGAAACGATCAGCCATGGAGCGGAACCGGTTTCCCGCGCGATCCACACGGAAATCATTGAGAAGACAGTACCGATCCCGCTAAGCGAAAACACGGTACGGCTGCTGTATCGCTTCGCCGCAAACTGCACGCCCACGGCGACGAGGAACATTGAAAAGGCCATACAACCCGTGACAAGGGGACTATTCACGCCTAGAAAAGTCGCTACCAGCTTGGGGCCGAGCGACAGGATGAATGATGTCGAAGTTATTCCAGGGCCGAAGAACGCTATCCCCAATAGCACGATGCCGAGGTTTTCCTTAGCGACGGTGGGCAAGCGCGGTTTAAACGTACCGACCCCAAGCTTCTGGTTCTTTTGATTGAGTAACGCTAGGAGCGCCACGCACAAAATCGCGATTTCCACTCGGAAGACTGTGTGGATCGGGTTCGGAAGATATTGCGCAACGACTCCTGCCAATAGCGGCCCGGTGCCCGCTCCGGCCACCATCGCGACAGATGCCATTAGCGAAGCAAAATGCTTGCGATGAGGCTGAGCATGCTCGACGACATTCGCCATACCCCCAGATACAACGAGGCCCACCGAAACGCCGGTGAGGAAGCGTGCGAGCATCAAGACGCCGATGCTGTGCGCTTGGTCGAACAGAATCGCTGCAATGATAGCCAGCCCCACACAGGGTAGAAGCAAGGCTTTGCGCCCGTAGTGGTCGGACAGCTGCCCAGCGACGGTGAGAGTTAGAAGAAGACCGATGATGTAGCAGGAAAAAATTACGGTTAGCACCCCCGACGCGAAGCCGAGGGACTGCTGCCAAAAGCTGTAGAGTGGCGTAGCGGCATTTGAAAGTATAAAAATCGCGGTCACGATCCACGCTGTACGGTACACAGGCATTGAGCTTTTTATGGGATGGGAACGGCTCATTGGTGAAGGGCCTCTCAGTGGGCAGGAATTCAATTCGGAGCCCAGAGTAGAGAAATGTTTCGTGATGCCCCATTCATCAAAGTCACAAACCGGATGTGAAATAATTCACAGCTCCTGTGCCTGCACTAATCCCTCCATGAGGAAATCAAGCACTGCCCGGATTTTTAGAGAGCTGCGTAAATCTTCATGAAACGCGAGCCAGATAGGTAGTTCCAGCGGTGTGTGATCCATATCAACCCTTGCCAGCCCATATTCTTTGCCTAAAAAATCCGGAAGGAAAACTATGCCAGCATTGCCTACGGCAGCTAATGCCTGGATGCGCAGGTCGTTGCTGGTGACGGAAAGCGGTCTTCCTTCCAGTCGATCCAGGAGCCATTGCTGCTGTACCGAATCGTCCATGCTACGGTCGTAGCCTATGAACTCGAACTCTTCAGGTTCACGTTGACTAATGTAGTCCTCGCTAGCATGAGGGTAAAAACGCAAGGAGCCGAGACTTTTGGCGACGACACTCTGTTCATCCGGCCTGCTGAAGGTAATGGCAATATCGGTTTCTTTCCTTGCCAACGACGCAGTGGACTTGGCTCCGACGAGCGTCAGCTGCAACCGGGGATAACGCTCGCGCAATACCCCAAGTCGCCGAGCTACCAACGTTCCGAGGTATGCAGGAGGTGCAGACAAGATCACCGTACCCTCAATACGGCTTTCTCCCCCGTCAGCGAATCGCCTGAGCGCAAGTGACGCAGACTCCATCTGCGCTGCATATTCACCTACCCTCACACCATCCTCGGTCAGTTGGTAGACACGGCCCCTACGATCTACCAGCTTCATGTCCAAAGAGGCTTCAAGGGCAGCTATTCGGCGAGCCACAGTCGCGTGCTCCACCCCCAGCGAGCGAGCCGCAGCGGCTAAGGAGCCCTCATGAACAAAGGCAAAGAAAAAACGGAGGCTGTCCCAGTCAAGCATATTGGTCATCAGGGTGTGGTTAGGAGTGGATTTACAGCGAGCTAAAAGCGTAGCTTACCGATAAATCAGGTGGCGCTGCCGCATAAAGCTTGGACTTAATTTCGTCCCCACGTTCTGCGCCCCGCAAGAACCGCTTGGCGATTACGTCGATCACGACGGGCATGGAATATTCAGTCCCCCCGGGGCCTGTAGAGCTACGGGCAAAATCGCGGGTGATATCAGGGGGCCCTTGTCCTTCCATCGGCGCTCCGACTTCGCTCCGCTGCTCGCTACGCGCACTTCCATTTGCACCTAACGCATCGCTTCCAGCATCCCCGACGCGGCTGCGGTTAGGATTCTAGCCCGGTGCAAGTCAGTTTCGTTGCGCAAGGTGTCTTGGACGGACGCTTACGATAAGCGGCCTAATTAATGAGGTACACCGAAGGTGCCTGACCCAATACTCGGCGAAACATGGTCGCGAACGCAGCGGGGCTTTCATAACCCATTTCTAGGGCCACGGTGGTCACACTGTGGCCGTCGGCCAGTCGTGAAAGGGCCACAACGACGCATGCTCGTTGACGCCATTGCCCAAAGCTAAGGCCGGTTTGCTCCCGAAAAAGACGAGTGAATGTCCGCACACTTATGAATAACGAATCAGCCAATTGTTGGGGAGACAGGTTTATATCCGGCGTCATCAGGAAGGTTTTACAGCGTGTCAGCAACCGCCCATGTGTGGGCATAGGGATGTGCAAAGGAATTTCTTTTGCACGTTGTATTTCGTGCAAAAGAAGACTGATCAGCACGCCATCTCGACCCTCCTCTTCGTACTCCCAAGGCAGATCCACGGCCTCCTGAAGCAGATGGCGCATTAATGCGCTCACCTCGATCACTTGGCATTGCTCTTGTTTGATCGGTGATTCTTTGGGCTCAATGTACAAACTGTGAGTCCTTACGCCAAGAAAGAGCACTTCATGGGGTACCTGCGGCGGTATCCACACAGCGCGTTGTGGTGGCACCACCCAGGTGCCAAGGCTCGTAGTTACCTGCATGACGCCTTTCGATCCATAGAGCAATTGAGAGCGCCGATGGCTGTGCATCGGTAGGCGGTGCCCATGCTTATAGTCTGTGCTGATAGCCACAACGTTACGAGGGGTGGAATCCAAAATGGTGATGGAAGCATTGTGCATCGTGATGATCCAAGAGGCTTTGGCCGGAACGAAAACACGGTTGGCTTGTTCGCTAAGGTCGTCCAGGCGCCGCATCACTAAGATGCCTGTTCAATAAACATTGAGCAATGGAAGATACTGGATGAGCCTTTTGATCCTCGCAGCCTTTGGCTGCTTGACTGGAGTGACCACTGTGCTGTTCGGGTTCGGCGGCGGCTTTGTGGTCGTGCCGCTGGTGTATCACGTGCTGATTGCCGGTCACGCTCCGGGCCAGCCCGGTTATGATTCTGCGATGCAAATCGCGGTGGCTACTTCAACGGCTGTTATGGTGATCAGCGCATCGATGGCAACGTTCAAACAGCATCAGGCTGCAAAACTTGTTCGGGGCTATATCTGGCCGCTGGTAGGTTACATCGCACTTGGTTCGGTGGCTGGAGCAGTGCTAGCCAGTGCAATGAGCAGTAACGGTGTCCGGATAGCGTTCATGGTTTACCTGGGGCTGACCATCGCGGACTGCCTGCTTCGCGAGGGTTTTTTACAGAGCGCAAGTCACACCAAAAAGACTGTGCGTGCGATACCTATCAAAGGCGTCACCATCGGAGCGGTTGCTACTCTGCTGGGCGTAGGGGGCAGCGTTATGACTGTGCCGCTAATGCGCAGAGCCGGTTTGAGCATGGCTCAATCATCGGCACTGGCGAATCCCTTGAGCATGCCAGTAGCGCTAGTAGGATCGTTGATGTACGCAGTTACCGGGCAACTCGAGACGGCAGGAATAAACAACGGTTTTTTGGGTTACATCTATCTCCCCGCATTTTTTTTATTGACCGTCGGTTCGTTAATCGGCGTTCGCCTGACACTACCTTTTGCAGGGAGAATCCCGGACAAGCTGCATGCACACATTTACATTGCGCTGCTCATACTTGTCTTGTTAGCGCTTGCTATCAATTAGCTAACGGCTAGAAAAGGCTAGCTTGCGGCACAGGTAAAATGACTTGGCCGGACGTTTACCTTAGCCGCAGGGATCAGGGCAAATGGCATAGAGGTGATTGATAGCTGCCTGAGTCACACAATGTGAGCTGGGCGGACGCTTACTGCGAAACGCGCCAGATACGAAAAAGCCCAGCACTTGACTGGGCTTTTTCACGTCCGACATCGGTAGATTCAACTAAGCACTGCCAGCGCCCCTATCAAAATCCGCATGTCGTTCCCTCTTTTGGTTTGGCGGACGCTTACCGCTAAAAGATGAACGTACCGATCAATCCGCCAGAAATGCCTCCAGAACAGGTGTCAACCATTCTGGTCGATCTTCTTGGGGCGAGTGATTCGCGAATGGAATATTCAAGAGCCTAGCGTTTGGCACCCGATCAGCGAGTTCAACTGCATTCGTGCGCGAGACAAGCATGTCTTCGTCGCCCCTGACCACCAGCAAATCGGCGGTGATGTTGCGCACAGCTTCGTTCGGGTAGCCATCCGCGCCTGAATCGAGCCAGAGAGCCCGCAGCGCCACTGCCAATCGCTCAAAATCTGGTGCGGGATTCATGACCTGATAACTATCGTAGCTGTGCGGGAACATCTCGCGCCAGCTCTCGGCTGTTACCTCTGTATATATGCCGCGCGTTGGGTCGTCTGCCTTCAATGCCCAGTGCGCGCCAATCGTTACCAGCTTGTCTATAGGGAGAGTGTTGGCGGCGGCAATCCGCAGTGCAGCTATGCCACCATCGCTATGGCCGATGATGCTGAAATGCTCAAGCCCCAGGTGCCTGACCACTGCTTCCACATCCTGCTGGATGCGCTTATAGGTCAGTCGTGATGGACCAAGTGTGGATTTTCCTTGGCCCCGGCTGTCGATGCCGATCAACCTGTAGTTCCGGCCCAAACGGGGCGTGATGGAATTAAAAGTCTCGATGTCACCAAAACCGCCGTGGAGGAATACCAAGACAGGGCCTTCCTTGTTCCCTTGCTGTTCAAAGTAGAGGCTCGCGTGGTCTATCTCAATATGCTGGCCGTCCTGGTGATTGAACGTCGTCATGTGCTTTTCCCTTTGTTGGATCGCTGTGTCGCGTGCAGGCTTCAGTCTACTGCTCTACATGATCGCATTTGCTATGACAAATGGGTGTGACGGTTCACTAAGCGTTAGGATCAGAAAGGCGTATTGACCAGACGCTTACAGATTTTGAGCTTCTGCGGCTCATGGTCTGCATAAACAAAAGCGCGATTCACATCAAAGAGGCTGAGCTGATTGGGATCGAGAAGCGGCTGGACGAGACTGCCAGGATTCTCTTTTCCCCTGTGCTTCACTGATCTCACGGGTCTATACGTCTGGACGGACTTTTCGTATCTGCCTTTCCCTATCCAGAATCCAGGGCTACACTGAGATCAGCTGACGGATCAGCGCCCCTTCGACAGATTGCCCGCCATTGAGCGGGCTTTTTGTTGCCTTCAGAAAGGTGCTGGCTCCTCAGCGGCAAACGCGTCATCCACTTCAACCACGCGATCTTCCTCAGCCTGAGGCTCCCACTTCAAGGTCACCGATTCGTCGTCGTTGAACGTCATGACTATCCCGTCCGTTTCGGATAGCAACCCCATCACCTCCTCCCACTCCCGCTCTCCGTCCGAATCCAGGCGATGGATATTCACCCAGCGCTGCGCCTGCGCGACTGGGTGATTGATCATAGAGGACACGCGTAGCCCCAACCGCTCTACCCCGCTCATTTCTTCCCGCTGTGCTGGTTTTTCCTGCTTCTTCGGCTTCGCCATTTCCAACCCCTAATACTGTATATATATCCAGCGCCAAACAACTATAGCGAAGCGATTCGTTTCGGTAAATCCCCAGAGGAATTGACTGTGAAATTTGTAGGAATCTGTACCTTTCTAAAAAATACGTACTTTTGGTACTTGACCATATGTGAACCAATAGTTCATATTTCACCCATCGCAGCGCTACAGGCACTGCGAAGGGCCTCAACAGACCCGCCGCTCTTTAACAGCTCGGGAACCTCGCAGATCGATCCCCAGACATGGGCACAGCGCGAGCAACAAATTCGATCTCCATGCCAGCTCTGGAACTGGCCGGGCTCCCAACAAGGGAGAACGCCAAACCACGCAAGCCAGCCAGGAAGAACACCGGACACGAAATGTGTGACCTGGCCAGAGATATGAATCGGGCGATGCGCGTGGTGGAGAGAACAGATTTCCTCGATGGCCTTGGCAACAGGGCCATCCGGGAAATACACCGACAAGGAATCAACCATGCAGACAAGTTACGTAGCGCACGGCGCCATCCCGGCGATCGGCAGCATTTGGCCTGGCCAGGGCGGTATCTACGCCGGTGTTTATCAGGGTGATGGTGAGTCGTACCACCTGATCTTCGCGGACAAGGACGTTGGCAAGCATGCCTGGGGCGAGTACGGCGCCGGCACGAAAGCCAATAGCGAGACCAACGGATTACAGAACACGGCAATCCTTCTGGATGGCGCCGGGTTGTTTCCGGCGGCTCAGGCGGCCCACGGCTACTCAGCAGACGGTCACCACGACTTCTACCTGCCATGCATCGCCGAACTGTGCCAGGCGTGGCAGAGCATTGCTGCAAGCCTCGATAGAGGCTGGTACTGGAGTAGCACTCAGCGCTCAGCCCATAACGCTTTCTTCATGGACTTTGATGACGGCACGCGTAGCCCTTACGGCGAAGGGGCAGCTTTCTTCGTGCGCCCTGCCCGAAGGTTTCCTGTTCACCAGTTTTGATCCCCGTGTACGTCAGCCTGACGTTAACTGCCCGAGCACCTGGTACTCCCCAGCACCAGGCCGCATCGGAGTGTGATCTGGTCTGCAGATGTCACAGCAGACCGAGGATGAAGCCAGCGATCAGGCAGCCCCTGGCGGTGAGCCTTTGTAGCGCTGCGAGTTGAACGGCGGGCTGTTGAAGAGACCGCACCTCCGACCAGATCACACCCCGATGCGGACGAACACCCGGCGCCGCGCCGGCCACCTGCATATCACCCACTCAGCACGGAGGATTGGCAATGAAATAGCGCATACCGAAACCGCCCAACGGCGAGCGCCATTTCCACATAGGGAGGCCTGTGTGGAGCACAACGAAAAACCCACTCCAAATCGTCATGCTATTCATCCAAGGAACAACGCCGCCTACCGGAAACGCGAAGGCGGCGTTTTTTCTTGGGACTTCGCCGCAGTGCCGAGAATCAAAAATTCAAGCTTCCGGTTTACGTGAAAGCATTACGGCTTGAGTGGGTTTTTCTTCCTGATTTTAAGGCCCTGCAAATGCAGGCTTTTGTGCATAGGAAAACCAATGACTTTTAACAGTAACAACGCTCCAGGGTCCGGCGAAGCTCGCGATGAGCAAGTGAGCGCGGCAACCTTTAAAGAAATTGCGAACGCCTCAGGCCCGACCAACATTGAGCGCGTGGATGACTTCGGCGCTGACCCGACTGGGAAGGTCGACAGCACTGCTGCGTTCTTGGCAGCGGGTTCTGGAGCGTATGTGCCGCGTGGCTATTACCTGGTTGATACGCTGCAATTAAACGTTCATGACTACTATGGGCCTGGCGTCATTTACACCACGGGCGGTCAGATCATTAACATCAGTGACGACATCACGACCATCCCGCTGGTGCAGAAAAAGATGATGGAGCCGCTTTACGGCTTCAATGATGGTGTCACCAACACCGAGATCTATCGGGGGAGCCAATTCGCACCTCAAGGGCTGGCCTTCTGGCGAGATCCGGTCACGGGCGAGGAATCGTTTTTTATCAGTCAGTCCGTGGGCAGCGGCCAGGATTGGGGGCCTGATGAGCAGGTGCGAATCGTCAAGATGCCGAAGTATGACGATGGGCGCATTGTTGCTATTGCTCCCGCAAACATTACCCCGCCGATTACCAACTCCCATGCGCATTTGTCGGCGATCAAGGAGAACGGCACGCTATGGCTGTACTCATCAAACCGAGCACCGGTAGGCACCGTCAATCTTGGGGCTGGGGTTGGCAAGGGTTGGTCGAAGATGCCATGGAAAGGCAAAAACCAGCGTGACTCCGATGTGCAAAGCTTCGTGGTATTCGGAGCCCCCGGAAGTGGTCACCGTTATGAGCAGTACGGTAAAGGCTGCACCCAAATCAGTACCTGCGGTAAGTACGTCATTATCTCAGCTGTGAACTACAGCGGTGGCGCCGGCGGGCGAACGCTGTTTGTATACGACCGCCTGAAAGTGGAGGCTATGGCCAATCCATTGGATGCTGAACCTTTGTTCAAGCCCACATCACTTACTGTGATGCAGACCTCAGGGGCAACGGCCTGGCAAGGTGAAACATGTGACGGCAAGTACATCTACGTCATGTGGGGGTCGGGGGCGGTTTGGTCCCGAAAAGGCATCAACATTCACAAGCTCACCGGGGAGCTTGTCCGCACGGTGTTCTTTGATGGGTCCGGTGGACAGTACACGCATTCACAACTGATGGATGGCGACCCCGTATTGGGCCTGCCGAAATCCTTCGAACCCGAAGGGCTTTCCGTCGCCGGCAATCAATTGTTTGTCACCTTCGTTGATTACTGGGGGGAGCCTGGCGACATCGTGTCTTATCGCGGGCGGAATTATCACAACATTCAATCGAACAATATTGGCAATCAGCCAAACATCGACCAACTTCGTTGGGTTCGCACGAGCAAGGCTGCGACTGCGGGCGAGTGGGATAGCACAACCGCCTACGCCATCGGCCGCACGACCCGACGCTCCAAATGCATTTACGCGGTGACACCGCCTAAGGGTGATCTGGGCGAGCAACCGCTGAACTCACAGTACTCTTTCGCTCCCAGCGTCGCACCATTTCCACAGGGGGCGGGCATGAACCTTCACAGCTCTGTTCCCTATGGCAACCCTTGGAGCGTGAAGCTTCACGAGGAGGACACTGACACCTACCGTAATGCTCTGGATTACCATTTCAACTATACGTTCAGCATCTACGATGCGCGGGAAGGTGCCAACAATACCAAGCGGTTGGCGATGCGCATGTCCGCTATGCCTGAATCGTCATGGGGGCAAGTCATTGCCGGCGATGGCACTTCTGCCGGGGGCGCGGGTATCCTGATGTACACCACGGATAGCGCGGTGTCACCTGGTGAGCTGCGCCTCAACTCCGCCGGTGCCGCATCGATGCGCTTCACGGTCGACGGCGCCACGAAGATTGCTATTACGCCTACCGAAACGGTCACCTATCAACCTCAGCGTCCGCTCAATGACAGTACTGATGATTTGGGGACCATTGCTCGACGTTATGCCAGCGTCCGGGCACTTCGATACAACATTGAGACATCTTCTTGCACCCTCTCCAGCGGAATTGGCTCTCCAGAGGGAAATCTGACTGCGGGGCCTGGGTCCATTTACGTCGCGCGAGGCGGAGGTGCCAACCTCACGCTATGGGTCAAACAATCAGGGACTGGGAATACAGGGTGGGCAGCAAAATGAGTAAAGTAATTACGCTTGATGGGCAGATTATCAACGTCGGTGACTGGGATTATAAAATTGAGCGCGAGGAAGTTGTAACCAACCCCTTCCCCGGTCCGATGCCCGCGCCAGAAGACTGGGACTACAAGATTCAGTACGTTGAAGTCACTACAAACCCCCTTCCTGATCGCGCGATTGAAGAGGACATTGATCTCGCATTCGACGCGCAAGGAAGTGTCCGTCGTAGCAACGATTATCAGGGCCTGCGTGAAGCCGCGTATCCATCATTGGCGGACCAGCTGGATGCTTTGTGGAAGGGAGGTGAAGCAGCCGGTGAAATGAAGGAACGTGTTCAAGCAATTAAAGCCCAGTACCCGAAAACCCCTTGAGTCAATCTGCACGCTTTACAACGCCCAACGTGCCTCAGTAATGCTGTTGGTTTAAGCCGCATACCAAATGCTTTTGACTTCCGGTACTGCAGCGAAGCCTAGAAAAAACGCCGCTTCTTCCTCTTCGGGGTAAGCGGCTTTTTCTTGAGTGAACAGCACTACCTCGAGTGACCTTCTGGCAAGCCTGAGAAATCTTGCGAGGCAGTCCAGACCCGACACATCCCGGGTAGAGCCGGGCGCCTGCTACCTATCAAACATCCACTATGACTAAGGTCCCGTGGCTTCCAGGCAACACTTCGTGAGGGACACCTGCACCTGCCAGGTACATCTGCCCTGCCACTACGGTGATCACTTCACCTTGAACTCCTAGCAACAGTTGCCCCGAGATGACTAACAAGCCTTCGGTGTAGTCATGAACCTCGGCGGCAGAGGGCATTTCATCCATACGAAGAACTTTGATGTTGGACTCCCCTACCCGCCCAACCACAGCGGACTTCCAAGGGTGAGGCAAAGCCCTCGAGATCGAATCAAGATCCAGCAACGACATAGAAACATCCTTATTGAAATCGTATTTCCACTTATACCCTCCGACACCACCCGCATGCACTCCCCTCCGCGCCCAACGGCAACAAGCGGAATGGATGAGTGCAGCCGAGTTTTGTTGGATCAACACCCGCCACTCTGGAGGCGACCATGTCCACCAGCTATGCAGACAGTGCCCAGGCTCGAGAGTGGGACCGCCGTTTCGACCAATGGGGTCGCACCAAAGCCCCGAGCGAAGAAGACTTCCACGATTACGAGGCCGCAGCGCTGGTGCGAACTGAAGCCCAGGCGACCCGCGCGGCACTGCAACTTGCGGAGCGCAAAGCTACTGCCAAGCGCATCAACGCAGCAGTTGAACAAATCGGGGACTTCTTCGGCATGAATGGAGAAAAGACATGAGCCAGCAGCAACGCGACCACCAGACGGCGGTTACCTGGATCGAGGGTGAGATCAACAACATGATTCGCGACCTCGGCAAGCCCAACGCCAGCTCGGCAGCGACATCAGTCATCACCCTCGCCTACATGTTGCGCGCCATCGACGACGATGAGCACCGGCATTACCGGGCACGCATCGACCAGATCTACGACACCTACAACGCTTCGATCACGCAGGGAGCTGCAGCATGACCATCATCGCTCGTAACGCCAAAGCAATGGCCGAAGCCCTGCAGCGGCAGGGCTTTTTTCTGGTCGCTGATCTACCGCAGCGCATCAAGATCAGCACGCGCCGCGGCATGTTGATTGCGAGGGTGTCGTGACGACTCACCAGCGGGCGCGCCGCCTACTGATCTGGCGCGGCTCTTTCCCCGCCCTAACCCTTTTTGCCCTACTGATGCTGCTCAGCGCTCTCGCCGATCGCATCACTCAATAACCCACACCTTCAAACGCTGCGCACCGCGCGGTAAGGAATAGTCATGTCCGCAAATAAACAAGCACTCACACAAGACTCGCTCGAAATGGGCGAAGCTGAAGACGCACAAAACTCTGTTGTCCCTTCGGTTGCCGTCACCGACATCGCCGAATACCGGCCGCACGAAGAACAGATCGTTCGTCTGGAAACCACTTACGCAAAGCTGGTTGTTGATTGCTCGACCAGCGAAGGTTTGGCGAATGCGAAGGAAGTTCGGGTCGATATACGAGATGTGCGCTATGCCTTGGCCAACACCACCAAGACGGCGCTGATTCCGTACCAGCAGAAGGTCAAGGACGCCCAGGCTCGCGTCAACCAGGTGAAGGAATTCGGCGAGGCGCTGAAGGATCGAGTGTTGGCAATCGAAGCGCCCGTTGATGAAGCAATCAAGGCCGAAGAAAAGCGCGTCGCTGATGCGAAAGCCGAGCGCGAGCGTATCGAGGCTGAGCGTGTGGAAGCCATCCGGGCAAAAATCACCCGTTTCAGCTCTGTCGCTGCTGCATATGCAAGCCGTAGCGCTGCCGATGTCGCGAACATCCTGCAAGGCGTCAAGGAGTCGGTGATTCTGCCGGAAGAATATGCCGAGTTCGAAGCTGAAGGCACAATCGCTCGGGACAACGCTATTGAACAGCTAGAAACGCTGCACAAGTCTGCCGTTGAGCGAGAAGAGGCTGCCGCCAAGCTGCTGGCCCAGCAGAAACAACTCGACGAACTGCGCGAAAAGCAGCGCATTGCCGACGCCGAAGCTGAGGAGCTGCGCAAGCAACGCGCCGAGGAAGACCGCCAGCGTTTGAAGAAACAGCAGGACGATCTGGACCAGCAGCGTCGCGACATGGAAGTGCAGCAACGCCAACAGCGCGAGCAGCAGGAAGAGCAACAGCGCCAGCAGCGCGAACGCGACGCACAGTATCAACGTGACCAGGAAGAACTGGCCCGTCTGCGCGCCCAGGCCGCAGCGCCAGCGTCAGCCACCCCAGCGGCTGCCCCAGTGGTCGGAGAGAAGGCCGAAGTCACGCCTATCAGCGCACATGCAGCTGCTGCTGAATCCGAAGGCGTGACTACGACCGCCCCATTGGTTGACGACATTGTCGAGGTCGTAGCCCTTGGTTTCGACGTGGACCTCGACACTGCTCGCGCCTGGCTTCGCGCCATCCGCTTCTAACCACCTTTCCATCTAAAGGCCGACACATTCATTGTCGACCACGGAGAGCGCAATGACCGACTCAGACACTCAAGCACCAACGGGCCTCGCCACTTACCACGATCCTTCGCACAACGCGGCAGCGCTCATCCTCGATCCAGGCACCATGAAGTCGATGAGCGACCTCGCAATGATGATGTCGAAGGGCGTGACAACAGTCCCCAAGCATCTGAAGGGCAATCAGGCTGACTGCATGGCGGTAGTGCTGCAAGCGATGCAGTGGCAGATGAACCCTTTCGCTGTTGCGCAGAAGACGTTCATCGTCAACGGCGGCGCGCTGAGCTACGAAGCGCAGCTCGTCAACGCAGTGATCACCGCCAAGGCACCCGTCAAAGGTCGCTTGAACTTCGAGTGGTTCGGCGCATGGGAAAACGTCATCGGGAAGATGCGCGAAGTCACCAGCAAAACCAAGAAGGACGAGGACACCGGCGAGTTCAAGAAATACCGCGTTCCTGCCTGGAACTTTGACGACGAGAAAGGCCTCGGAATCAGGGTCTGGGCAACCTTCAATGGCGAAGACGAACCCCGCATTCTGGAGCTTCTGCTCACTCAGGTCCGCACCCGGAACTCGACGCTTTGGGCGGAAGATCCGAAGCAGCAGATTGCCTATTTAGTGACTAAAAAGTGGGCTCGACTTTTCTGCCCTGACGTCATCCTCGGCGTCTATACACCCGATGAGTTCGAAGACTCATACGGCGGCGAAATCGATATCACCCCCGCGAAGCAGGCTTCAAATACCGCTGCCGCTGCTGGTGTTTCGTTCGGCCCGAAATCCCCCTCGCCGGAAATAGACGGAGTATTCGCAGACCTTTTGGTTGTCGCGAAGCGGCAAGACATCGACGCCTATGCGACAGCCTGGGCAGGTCTCAAGCCTAAGCAACGTGCAGCGATCGGACTGGAGTGCCACGAAGCGCTGAAGAACATGGCGGCAACCGTTGATGGCGACTTTACCGATATGACCGGAACCAGCGAAGACCTGACTCAGGCCGAGGAAGCGGCATAGTGAGAACGGAACTTCAGGGCACTGAAAAGTGGCATGCGGACCGGTCTGGTCGGGTAACCGCCAGCCGGTTTAAAGACGTGATGGCCTGGGGGAAGCCTGACAAAAATGGGAAGCGCGAGCCTATGGGCGCGCGCACCTCATACATGCGCGAACTGTGCTTCGAGCGTCTGGCAAAGAAGTCCAAGCACAACGTCAGCAGCGCTTCCATGAAGTGGGGTCACACCGAAGAACAGAAAGCTCAGGATGCCTACGAAATGCTGACCGGCAACATCGTCGTGCCGTCAGAGTTCATCGTTCATCCGAAGTACGACTGGCTCGGATGCTCGCCAGACGGCCTGATCAACGATGACGGTGGCACTGAGTCGAAATGCCCTTTCAACGAGGCAATACATGTCAGGACTTGGCTCGAAGGCATGCCCGAAGAACACATGCCGCAGGTCCAGGGCTGCATGTTCGTCACGGGACGGAAGTGGTGGGATTTTCTGTCGTTCGATTCTCGTCAAGATGAAGAGTGTCAGCTCTACATCGAGACGATTTACCGCGACGAAGACTACATCGCCAACCTGCACAAAGAGCTTGTCCAGTTCAACCTGGAACTGAATCGCATGGTTGATGAGGTCGCGGACAAAGCGCGGGCGCAAGCCCATAGATTAGGAGCTTGAGCATGATCAGCAATCACCTCAGTCTGGTCGAGCAGCTTCGGCCCAAGTCGAACGAACTGGCGGCCCAGGTCGCCCAGTTCCTGGCCAGCGGCGGCCAGATCAAAGTAGCCGAGCCGATCGGCTACAAACCAAAGCCCATCACCTACAGCAACCAGATGCCGCCGACGCCCAAGCCGTTTGTTCGGCGGCGAGTTGAGGCGGATCCAGTACCGGCCCCGCTCAGCATCCGAGAAGAAAAGCGCAGGACGAAGGCCGACCAGATAATAGCGCTGGCCGCTACCCATACCCAGACCGAAGTCGCCCAGGCATTGAGCATCGGCAGGCGCACCCTCTTGAGTATGTCCCAGGAGTACGGGTTCAAGTTCAAGAAGGCAACACGCGGCGGTGCTAACGACGCCCACCGGCAAGAACAGGTCAGGGCCCGAGACGCAAAGTATGCCGAGCGGATCAGGGCGTTCCTTGAACTGGGCATCACCCGGCGCCAGTGCTGCGGCAGGCTGGCCATCGGCAACAAAGCCTTCGAGCGGATCATCACCGCCCACGGCATCGACTACCCCAAGGCTCATCAAGGCAGCACTTCATGCGCCGCATAGCCCGCATCCAGCAACGCAAACGACAAACCTGGCTGGATCTGCCGGCCAGCGATTTACAGGAGGCCGGCCATGGCTGCCGCACAGAAAGACCGATCGGCCAAGACCGCGGCGAGGCGAAAGACTCGCGGCGAGGAAGAAATCAGGCTGCATTGCATGGCCGGCACACGCCAAGCACTCGCTGAACTGATGGGTTGGAGTGGCATCGAAGAACAGGGCGAGGCCATCACGCTGATGATTCATCATCTTCATGCGTTAGGGCCTCAAAAGTCCGCCCCACTGCTGGCTCCGCCGCGACACGAATACGTAATACCTGAAAACGTGTCGCTCGCTTTCCATCGCAAGAGCCTGCTGATGATTCAGCAGGACCCGGGGGATGAAGTGCTAGGTCCTACGTATCCTTGCTAACTAGCCGCAGCGACAGCTTCTCGCCTAGTGAACGGCAACTTTTCGATGAATATTCTATCCCCATCCTCCTGAATGAACTTTTTCACAATGAAGGATTGCGAGTTCTCTAAGCCACTGATCTTTGTGTAATAAATTGTTATTTCAATCTGTGATTTTCCAGCTATAGGCTGAACGCTAAACACCTCAGTATCGCCAGTCATCATAGTCGGGAGTGGCTGACTCATTAGCCTGAGCCCATTGCACGCTGACTCCATTCTGACGCTCTCGCAATAGGCCGCGGTATTGTCCAGCCGAAATGTTTCATAACCGTGGTTATTTACCAGATGGGTTTCTACATGAGTCAAAACCAATAGGGGCTCGAGAGACCTCTCATGGTTTTCCAGGCTAATTTTTTGTGCTTCTACCATTGCAGTTTGCTGCTTAACAGAGTCATTGAGTTCCTTAGTCTGCATGCGCAAAGCTTTCGAGCTCAATTTTAGTTCTCTGCCTTGCTGGGTATAACCGAGAACCAACCATCCAAAGGCGACAGGCCCGAACATCCCAGCGAAAAAATCGCCCAACTCGTTGAGTCCAAGATTCATCAACTCTTTATATCGAGAGCAAATGATAAAAAATATCACTAGGCCCCAACCTACAGTTGCCCGTTTCACCCACCATTCGACTGACTGACTTGACCAAAATTTACATTGCCTAGCCATCCAAGCTTGAAGTTTTTTCATCGCTTGCCCTCCTTGCGAAAAGCCGTCTCGTATACACCACGCAAACTCAAATTGCCACCATGCCGCATCCGGCCACGGGGGGCGACGCATGCATGGAGAAAACCATTAACGGATGCAGTGACAGGCTGCTTAGACCATCACTTCTTGCTGCCGCTCTCGAAGCTCCCAGAAACAAACGGCCAGCCTCCACGATTCTTCTTTCCAGACTTCGCCATCGACTCAGCAATTCGCTCCCGCTCTAGCTTCTCGTAGAGTTTGGCTCGATATTCGACCGGAGTTGCCTCAAGCAATGCAGCAAGATCGTCGAACTGATGTTTCTGCTTATGTCGCTCGGCCCTGGTACGCCTTTCCTTTTTTGCCATTGCGAAGCTCCGCATCCGGCTCCATGCCGGGCCATCCGTAATACCCCAACCCAAACCAAATTGCCACCACCGGTCACGGAGGGCGGCGCCTGCAACGGAGATTGCCATGAGCAGCTACTTCTACAAGACCAATGCCGCCCCGGCACTGGCCGCCATCGATGCATGGGACGCCAAGCGAGCCGAATTCGACCGCAAGCGCGAGGCGCTCAAGGATGTGTTCGGCGGCCCAGGCTCCCCGATGTATTCCGGCAGTGACAGCTATGTCGGCGGCGTGAAGATCAGCGACAGCCGAGACCTTGACGTGCATTGGCGACGCCCGGACGAATATGGCTATCGCGCCCTGCGGAATGCGGCCAAACCAGAGAAGGGCGCCACGAAAGAAGCGAGAGCGGCATACAACGCCGAGCACGAACGGTTAGCTGGCTTGTGGCAAGAGCACTGCCCTGCGCGCATCAGTAAGGACGACGTATGGAAGGCGCTTGGCGTGGACTGGGGTAGCGTGTGGTTGAGCGGCGGCGTGTTCTTCAAGCATGAAGGCGCCATTTATCTCAACCTCGGATTCCAGCTGAAGGAAGACGGCGAGCACATCGTAGGTGCTGCCGAGATCGTGGCGAGCGAGTTTGAAGCTGCGCGCCTGCAGGTGCTGAATCAGCGCAAGGCCGCCTGACCCGCCCTCACCTATTGCGCTGAACGCCGGTGAGGGTGGCCAATGCAGTTACTCCGGGAATACTTCCGCTTTAGGAAGAACGCCCACCACCGCCTGACATTTCAGATCCGCGCAGATAATCATGCTGATCGCTTCTGAAGTGCGTCCAACGTAGCGGTTAGAAATCGCTGTGAAATTAATACCTGAGCACTTTGGACAGGTTGGATGGAATTCATCGTCGCGCATTTCTTCGTTGCTCATCTGCTTCTCCTTGATCCGGCTCCATGCCGGGCCGAACACAAATACCCCACTTCAACGAATCACGCCAGCCGGCGAGGATCCCCTATGTCCGCTCAGCAGAAATTGCCCCAGTTCATCAACCGTCAGCCAAGCATGGGCCTGCCATTCGAAAAGGAACTGGTGGTGGACCTGTTCGCCGGTGGCGGCGGTGCAAGCACCGGGATAGCCCGGGCGTACCGGGAGCCAGATGTCGCGGTAAACCACAACCCGATCGCCCTGGCGGTTCACCGCGCCAACCACCCGCAGACGGCGCACTATGTCGCTGACGTGTTCGAAGTGGATCCGGTCCATGCCACCAGCGGCCAGCCGGTTGGCATTCTCTGGGCCTCGCCTGATTGCCGGCATCACAGCAAGGCCAAGGGCGGTGCGCCGCGTGATCGCAAGGTTCGTGGACTGGCATGGGTTGTTGTCCGGTGGGCGCACGCAACCCGGCCGCGCCTGATGTTCCTGGAGAACGTCGAAGAGTTCTGCGACTGGGGCCCGGTTAATGAGGAGGGCCAGCCAATCAAGGCCGAGCGCGGTCGCACCTTCAAATCGTTTATTGCCGCGCTCAGCACCGGGCTCCCGGCCGATCACCCCGACATGCCGGAAATTCTTGAATCGATCGGAGAGTTCGTTCCAGTGGAAGCCCTTGTTCGCGGCCTAGGCTACAACGTCGAATGGCGCGAACGTATCGCGGCAAACGCCAATGCCCCGACAATTCGGAAACGTCTGTACCTGGTGGCGCGCAGCGACGGAAAGCCGATTGTCTGGCCGGCACCAACGCGCCACAAAGTGCCGACGGCGAAGCAGCAGCCTTGGCGCACCGCTGCCGAGTGCATCGACTGGAGCAACCTCGGCCGCACGATCTTCCGTGACAAGCCGATGGCGATGAACACCATGCGCCGCGTGGCCAAGGGCTGCTGGCGGCATGTGATGACCAGCGCGAAGCCGTTAATTGTGCCGATGCGAGGAACATCGGACTCGCACACCAGCACCCACGGCGTCGACGAGGCGTTATCGACCATCAGCACCGGCGGCACGCATCACGCACTGGTACAGCCGGTAGCGGCGCCATTCCTCACCGAGTGTGCCAATGGATCCTCACAGCGAAACTTCGACGTTCAGGAGCCACTACGCACTCAAGTAGCTCAAGTGAAAGGTGGCCACTTCGCGATGGCTGCGGCGAACATGGTGACGTTGCGGAAAGGTTCGGTCGGTGCTGGCGTTGACGGCCCGCTTGGCGTGGTCGCCACCGGCACCGGGCATCACGCGGTATCGGCCGCATTTTTCGAACAGGCGAATGGCGGGTACTACAAAGGCGACGGCCGTTCGGCCTACGACCCAATCTCGACCATCTGCCAATCCGGCGCCAACCAGCGGCTGGTCAACGCGTACCTGGTGAAGTACTACGGCAACGAGAAGGACGGCATCTCGCTCACAGAGCCGATGCACACCCTTCCAACGAAGGACCGCGTTGCACTGGTCGAGGTCGTGCAGGTGCCGGACACCCTGACGCCAACGCAGCTGGAAGGTGCCCGCCGTTGCGCTGCCTTCATGCATGAACATCTGCCGGAGCACTTCAAAGACCCGGCGGACCTTGTCATGGTCGGTGGTTATGTGCTGGTCGACATCACCCTGCGCATGCTGCAGCCGCCTGAGCTCAAGGCAGCCCAGGGCTTCGACAAGGACTACATCATCGATCGTGGGTTATTCGTCGACCCGGTCACCGGCGCTGAAGAATGGCGCGACATCAACAAGACGGACCAGGTCCGATTGATCGGCAACAGTGTATGTCCAGATGAGGCCGAAGCACTGGTCAGCGCCAATGCCGCCGACATCATCGAGCTTTACCAGCGGCTTGCAGCCTGATCAAAGAGCCCATCGTTCGTTGCCTGACTTGATCATTGGCACCTCATCTGGATGAGCTTCTCGCTGACCGACGAGCCAATGACGCGTCTGCTCCACATCGAATCGATGGTGACCTTTGGCTCTAAGTTCCAGCACTGTGCCGCTGATGTCATAGCGGCTGCACTCTGCGCAATCCGAACCTATCCCACCTTGGGCGATATCCCAATTTTGAACTTTTGCCCCGCAGATAATGCACTTCATGACCACCTCCACTGGTTGATCGCTGAACTGTAGCTGATCCCTCACCACTCTCCACCGCCCGGGCATACCCCGGCATAGGACGCCCCATGAGCAACTTGAACCAATCGAAAGAGGAACTGGATGCAGTGCTGCACTGGCGCGGCAAGCATGCCCAGGCAATCCGCGAGCGTGACGCCCTGCAGCTGCGCCTGAACGCAGCGGATCAGCGGATTGATGAACTGGAACGCGACAAGCACCGGCTGGACGCGCTGGAATCGAATTGCTGGGATGTCCGCTTCGACAGCAGCCCTAACGGCGACGCCGGCGATAGCAACATCAACATCGAGGTCGTCGGCCATTGGATGGATAAGCCGTTCGAGCGCGTCATTGGCGAGAACTACAGCGAGAATCTTCGCGCAGCCATTGACCAGGCGATGACCGCTCCTGCCTATCCGCCGGCCCGCCCTGAATATCCAGAACCAGAATCCATAAAGGATGATGACTGGCATATGAACCCGTGCAAGCAAGGGCACCGCGATGTCGGCGCCTCTGGCGGTGTGGCGGCGTGCAACCAGTGCGACGAGAAGATCGAAGCAGCTACGACGCAGGAAGCCTTCGAACGTTGGAACGAGACACACCCAGCCATCGAATCGGCCTAATCCCGACAAGAGTACATCTGTACTCCACCAGCAAATCTACTCCCTCCCCCTTCAAAGTCAGCCGCTATAGCGGCAAGGAACCCCTATGCTCGATGCAAACATCCACCACTCACTGAACACGCTCACTGCGCGCCAGATGGCCAAGCTGCTGGTGATGCATCACGGAATCAATGCTTTCGGCTACAAGTACGACAGCCTGCGCGATGCACCAAATGGCCTCGTTTCCCTTGAAGATTTGGCGTCCATGTCCGGCGAGGATCTGGATCAGCTTTACGATGAGAGCTCGCACGATGATGCGGTCAACGAGGTGCGTTACAGCGCAGTGGACGCCCCCGGTGTTCCATCTTGGTGCCACTACAGCTGGGAGCGCAACTACGAGGTCGATGTGAAGGCCTTCATCCTGCCAGACGGCCGTGCTCTCGCCTTTTGTGAGATGAGCGGCGGCGGCAAGCACGGCAACCCAGACGCCTACCCCTGGGTTGAAGAGGCAAAATTCATCAAGGTCTCCGGCGTCGAAGAACGCGTCATCAAGACTTACAAGTTCGAGGATATTCCAGAGGCCTCAGAGGTGACGCCATGATCGCCCTCGCCTGGTTCGCCTACGTGTACTGCTACAAGGGCCCGCGGCGATGACCTATCAACCAAAAGGCGGCATGTGTCGCACCTGCACCCATGCCCACCGCAATTGCAACCACCTTCCATTCAGCACCATGCCGCCGCTTTCCAGCGACGGGCAGACGGTGATCGTCCGCTGCACTGACTTCCAGCGCCGCAAGTAACCCCTCTTCCACCTACCAGCCTGCCGGTGAAAGGCGGGCGAGGAATCCGCATGTCTGAGAAAACCCTTAAAGCCATCATGGAACAAGCCCAGGTATTCGCCAGTAGCTGGTCAATGGTGGGCGGTCCCTTCGCCGCCGACGATCAGCTCGATCGGGCCGAAGAAGAAAAGGAGGAACTTAAAAAGCTGATCACCTGTGCGCTGGAGGGATCGGTCAACGCCCCGCAGGATGTCGGCGAGATGATCGAGGCATTGCTTGGGTGGCATAAGCGCCAAGCCGATCAGTTGCATCTGATCAGCGACAACGCCAAAGAAGGCGTCACCCTTCAGCTTGGTACCGATGACCCGGTCGAGATCATGCTCACAAAAGATATGGCCAAGGGCTTGCGCATCGGACTCGTCCTGGCATTGGAGCGCCTTGGCAAACTCCCAATTAGCGTCAGCCATGACGGTGACGACGACCCTGACTCCGACGACGAATAAACCCTCCCCCACCTTCTGCCGCCACGCGCGGCCCGGAGCATCATCATGGCAGTAGCAGAAAAAATTGATCGCTTCCTGCGCCTCGACGAGGTGCTTCACACCACTGGCCTGGGCCGTAACACGGTTTATCGTCGCATCAGGGAAGGCACCTTCCCAAAACAGGTTAGAATAGGTCCCAACTCGGTCGCTTGGCGCCAGTCGGCAATCTCGCAATGGATGACCGCTGTGACCCCCAGCAACGACCAATCAGTACATTGATCAGTACACCAGCGACTGACCAAACTCCAGAACCCCCGTATATCAAGCCCTACAGGTCCAACCGTGGAAATTTTCAAAGAATTCACCTTCGAGTCCGCCCACCGTCTGCCCCACGTTCCGGACGGCCACAAGTGCGGGCGCCTGCACGGCCACTCGTTCAAAGTGGCGATTCACCTGAGCGGTGACCTCGACCCGCACACTGGCTGGATCCGTGACTTCTCGGAAATCAAGGCGATCTTCAAGCCGCTGTACGAGCGCCTGGACCATAACTACCTGAACGACATCCCCGGCCTGGAAAACCCGACCAGTGAAGTGCTGGCCAAGTTCATCTGGAATGAACTCAAGCCGCTGCTGCCGGAACTCAGTGCAATCCGCATCCACGAGACCTGCACCAGCGGTTGCATCTACCGCGGCGAGTGAGCCTGGCAGTCGAAAAAACCACCGTCCCCGGTGGTTTTTTTATGCCTGGGAATCGCCCACATAGAGAGGGCGAATGCGGGTGCCGCACCGTTTTCGCGCGTCACCACTGCCGCACCGCGGACCTTGGACTATAAGTAACAGGGCCAACCGCTGCGTTGGCACGAGCACTGCAACACCCCCGCGTCCTCCTCTCTCGCAAGGAACGCCACATGACGCAGAACGATCCGGGCAATGACTACCCCCTCAGTGAAGTGCCGATGCATGCCCGCAAGGGCCTGATGTCGACGGCCATGGTGCTGCTGGGCTTTACCTTTTTTACCGCGACCATGTTTGCCGGCGGCAAGCTCGGGGTGGCGTTCAGTTTTAGCGAGATGCTCGCGGTGATTGTCCTCGGCAACCTGCTGCTGGGCATGTATGCCGCGGGCCTGGGCTACATCGCCTTCAAGAGCGGCCTCAATTCGGTGCTGATGGGGCGCTTTTGCTTTGGTGAGCTGGGCAGCAAACTCAGCGACCTGATCCTAGGGTTCACCCAGATCGGCTGGTATGCCTGGGGCACGGCCACGGCCGCCGTGGTGCTGGGCAAGTACTTGAGCCTGGGCGACGGCACGGTGCTGGGACTGATGGTGCTGTTCGGCCTGGCGTTCTGCGCCACGGCCTACGTCGGCTATCGCGGCCTGGAAATCCTTTCCTACATCGCGGTGCCGGCCATGATGCTGCTGTTGATGCTGTCGATGTGGGTCGCCACACAGCAGATCGGCGGCCTCGACGCACTACTGGCGGTGGTGCCAAGCACCCACCTGGACTGGTCGACCGCCATCACCCTGGTGTTCGGTACCTTCGTCAGCGGCGCGACCCAGGCCACCAACTGGACCCGTTTCTCCCGCTCCGCCCGGATCGCGGTGCTGGCGAGCCTGATCGGCTTTTTCCTCGGTAATGGCCTGATGGTCCTGATCGGCGCCTACGGGGCCATCGTCTATCAGCAACCGGATGTGGTCGAGGTCCTGCTGTTGCAAGGGTTCGCCATGGCCGCGATGGCCATGCTGCTGCTCAATATCTGGAGCACCCAGGACAACACCATCTACAACTTCGCCGTCGCCGGCTGCAACCTGCTGCGCACCCGGCGGCGCAAAACCGTGACCCTGGCCGGCGCCGTGATCGGCACCCTGCTGGCGTTGCTGGGCATGTACGACATGCTGGTGCCGTACCTGATTCTGCTGGGCACGGTGATTCCGCCAATTGGCGGGGTGATCATGGCGGACTTCTTCTACCGTTATCGAGGCCACTACCCACGCCTGGCCGATACCCGGCTGCCGGCCTTCAACTGGGCGGGACTCGGCGCTTATGGGGTCGGCACTGTCGCCGCGTTCGGCTCGCCGTGGGTCGCGCCACTGGTAGGAATTGGCGCTGCCGCGCTAACGTATGTGGCATTGACCTGCGTCCTGGGGACCCGCACCTCCAGCGCAGCACTACCCGATCGATAAAGGGATTCGCCTGATGCACATCATCAACGCCCGCCTGCGCAACCGTGAAGGCTTGCATGAACTGCACCTGGAAAACGGTCTGATTTGCGGAATCGCCCGCCAGACCGAGGCACCGACCCTGGGCCCCGACGACCTCGACGCGGGGGGCAACCTGGTGGTGCCGCCCTTCGTCGAGCCGCACATTCACCTCGACGCCACGCTGACCGCCGGTGAGCCGCGCTGGAACATGAGCGGCACCCTGTTCGAAGGCATCGAATGCTGGGGCGAGCGCAAGGCCACCATCACCCAGGAAGACACCAAGACCCGGGCGAAAAAAACCATCGACGCCCTCGCCGCCCATGGCATCCAGCATGTGCGCACCCACGTCGATGTCACCGACCCGCAACTGACCGCGCTCAAGGCCATGCTCGAAGTGCGCGAAGAGAGCCGGCACCTGATCGACCTGCAGATCGTCGCCTTTCCCCAGGAAGGCATCGAGTCCTACCGCAACGGCCGCGAGCTGATGGAGGAGGCGATTCGCCTGGGCGCCGACGTGGTGGGCGGGATCCCGCATTTCGAATACACCCGCGACCAGGGCGTCAGCTCGGTGAAGTTCCTGATGGACCTGGCCGAACGCACCGGCTGCCTGGTGGACGTGCATTGCGACGAAACCGACGACCCGCATTCGCGCTTTCTTGAAGTGCTGGCCGAAGAAGCCCGCAGCCGCGACATGGGTGCGCGGGTGACCGCCAGCCACACCACAGCCATGGGCTCCTACGACAACGCCTACTGCGCCAAGTTGTTTCGCCTGCTGGGACACTCGGGGATCAGTTTTGTCTCCTGCCCGACCGAGAGCATTCACTTGCAGGGGCGCTTCGACAATTTCCCGAAACGCCGGGGCGTGACCCGGGTCAACGAGTTGCTCGAAGCCGGCATGAACGTGTGCTTCGGCCAGGATTCCATCGTCGACCCCTGGTACCCACTGGGCAATGGCAACATCCTGCGGGTCCTGGAAGCCGGCCTGCACATCTGCCACATGCTCGGCTACCGCAACCTGCAAAGTTCGCTGGACCTGGTGACGGACAACAGCGCCAAGGCCATGGCCCTGGGTGACCGCTACGGGCTGGAACCAGGACGGCCGGCCAACCTGCTGATCCTGTCGGCCGACAGCGATTACGAAGTGATCCGCAGCCAGGGACTGCCGTTGTACTCGATCCGCGGCGGTAAGGTGTTGATGAAACGCCAGATGCCGGTGATCGAGATGTTTGGCTCGGCGTTGTAGGGGTATTGACGCCAAGGCCCCACATCAATCCGGCGAACGGGCTTGCTCGCGATGGCGGATCTGAATTCAACGGATCAAGCACGCCGTCCCGAACAAGCTGACCCGGCTCAATTCACCGTCCTGCTCTAGGAGCAACACCGGGGCCGTGCCGCCGGGCATCACCACCGCCACCGTGCCCGCGGTCACCCAGCCGACACTCCACGCCGCACAGGCCACCGCGCTGGCGCTGGTGCCGGAAGACGCGGTAGGGCCTTCGCCGCGCTCGAACACCCGGGCAGTGAGGCGATTGGCCGATTCGCGCATTGCCCATTGCAGATTGACCCCGGCGGCACAGGGCTGGCCCCCGCCGCTGGGTGGGGCAAAGGCAATGCGGGTCAGGTCGTCAGCCAGGCCGGGGGCGGCCATCTGCGGGTTGCTCGGCAGCCCGTGCGCCTGGGTCACCAGCGTCACGCAATGGGGGTTGCCGATGCGCACGAATTGACTGTGTCGCCACTGAGGATTAATCCCGGCGAGCGGCGGCACATGGCTCAACGGTCGTTGATTGAGCAGCGCCGCGGTCACCCCGTGAGCATCCACTGCCGACGGGCCGAACTCAGGCTTGCCCAGGTCCAGCCAGAACCCTTGCACACCCTCGACCTCGGCCGCTTGCACCGTGGTTTGCACAGGCGACGGGGTGTTGGCCTGGTCATGATGGACCTTGAGCAGACAGCGACCCTCGGCAGGCATCAAGCCTTGCTCGGTGAGCGCCTGGGCGAAGATCGTCAAGCCATTGCCGCTGCGCTCGGCCAGGGTCCCGTCGGTGTTGACGATCAACAGGTCAAAGGGGGCGGCCTGCTGAAACGGGCCGACCAGCAAACCATCACTGCGATGCGCCTTGGACCCGGCTGGCCGCGTGCCCGGCGCCCAACTGCAACAGGCCTCGATGGCTGCCAGGCTCCAGGTGGCGCGGGTGTGCGCCGCCTGGCGTGCGTCCGCCGGCAGCTCGATGCCGCGCTGACGCAATTGAGAGGGGCTGACAACCCCATAACGGTTGCCGCGAGCATCAAACAAAGGGGTCATGGAGGCATCCTGAGCAGGGGCATGAAGCGTGTGGCTACTCTACCCTCTGCGTGACAGAACCACCTCAGTTGATCGGCAATGCCACCGGCCGGATCGGCGCGGCATCGGCCCCGCGCAGCTTCAATGAGGCGCCGATAAAGGCAAACTGATAAACCTTGTCCCGGGACAGGCCTTCCAGGTTGACCAATTCGAGGATCGGCGCGCCCTGCATGGCCAGCAGGTAGGTGTGCAGCGGCAGGTAGTTGCCCTCGACTTCCGAAGGGAAGGTTTCAAAGCTCAGGTTATCGGCACCGACGACCATCGCTTCGCCCTCCTCGACCAGGAACTTCGCGGCGTCCAGGCTCAAGCCCGGCGGGTTGGCCATGTATGCCTGGGCGTTGTCATAGTCGCGCATACGGCCGGTGCGGATCAGTACCACATCGCCCTTTTCCAGGGCGACTTTCTGCACCTTCAGTGCCTGGCGCAAATCCTCGCGGGTGACCCGGTAGCTGTCGGGCAACATCTCCAGGCCTTTGGCCGCCGCGACGTCGATCAACACGCCGCGGGCAATGATCGGCGGGAGCTTTTCCGCGCCGGTGACATTCCAGCCACGATCGCCCAGGTGTTGATCGGCGCGAAAGCCGTTCCAGATCTTGCCGTCCAGGCCGAAGTGGTTGAGGGCATCGATGTGCGTGCCCATGTGCGCATACATCGACACCGCCGAACCGCTATAGCTGACATGCCGGTTCATCACCTCACCGACGTTCATCGGGTCGGCAATCACGTTGCCATGGGGGGTATGGGTCATCCACATTTGATACGGCGGATCACCCGCTGCCTGCCAACTGGGCATGCCGACGAAGTAATCGACCGCCAGATCGTAAGCCTGGGCCCCGCTGACCCGCGCCATGATCGCGACCCGCGATTGCGGGGTCATCAGATTCAGCCGGCCGATTTCATCACTCGGCCCCCAAGGGCTGACACCTACCTCGGCGGCCAGTGCCGCGCCAGCGGACAGGCTCACCATGAGCGGCAAAGTGGCGTGACGGACAAATCGTTTGAGCGGGGTAAGACGGATCATGGCACAACTCCCTGAAGATCGAGGTGACCATGGTATTGAGCAATGACTCGTGGATAATCTGGCGATTGCTTGAAACATATTCAACAGGGAGGAAACAATATGGACGTACTGCTGGCCATGCGCACGTTCCGGCGGGTGATCGAGCGAGGCAGCTTCAGCAAGGCAGCCGTGGATCTCAATCAATCGACGGCGGCTGTCAGCAAGCAGGTCCGGCAACTGGAAGCACGCCTGGGCAGCCTGTTGATTCTGCGTACAACCCGGCGCATGAGCCTGTCGGAAGCAGGTGAAGGTTACTTCCGCGAGTGCTGCCACCTGCTCGACGAACTCGACGCGCTGGAGCAGTCCACCCAGGCCCACGCCCGCGAGCCAGCAGGCTGCTTGCGGGTCAATGCGCCGCTGTCGTTTGGCCTCAAGGTCCTGTCGCCATTGCTGGTGAAGTTCATGCAGCGCTACCCCTTGCTCAAGGTCGAGTTGACCCTCGACGACCACCTGCTGGATATGGTCAGCGAAGGTTTTGACGTCTCCCTGCGCATCCGCCATCAACTGCTGGACTCGACGCTGGTGGCGCGGCGCCTGGGAGCGGTGGAGCAAATCATCTGCGCCGCCCCCGCCTACCTGCACACCCACGGTACACCGAGCGTCGCCGAAGAACTGTTGCACCACAGCTGCCTGGCTTACCGGCTCAGTGAGCATCCCGGCCGTTGGCACCTGGAAGGCCCCGACGGGCAGACGCGACTGACCTTGCCGGTGCGCTTGACGGTGGACAACAGCCTGCTGCTCAGCGACATGCTGGTGGCCGGCCTTGGGGTGGGCGCGCTGCCCTCGTTCATCGCCCTGCCCTTGCTGGCCAGCGGACAATTGCAGCGGATACTGCCGCAGCATTCGATGGCAAGCCGCAGCATCTACGCCCTGTACGCCAGCAATCGTCACCTGTCGCAAAAGATTCGCCTGTTCGTCGCCTTTCTCCTTGAGCAATTGGCCGATACCCCATGCCAGGCGCAGAACCCCGAGGTCGTCTGACGGTCATTGATATGCAAGGATGTGGCCCTGTTGCCGCATCCATTGAAAGACCAAGGATTTTCCATGACCGCCATCACGTCACCCGCCCAGGTAATCCCTGGGCGCCTCGAGCAGATGTCGACCCGCATCGCGTTCTTCATCGCCGGTTTTGGCATTGCCGCGTGGGCGCCGCTGGTGCCCTACGCCAAGGCACGGGCCGGGCTGGATGAAGGGACCCTCGGCTTGCTGCTGCTGAGCCTGGGGGTGGGTTCGATCCTGGCGATGCCGCTGGCCGGTGTGCTGGCGACGCGCTTCGGCTGTCGGCGGGTGCTGACCGCCGGCACGCTGTTGATCTGCCTGGCGCTGCCGTTGCTGGCGACGGTGTCCACGGTGCCCCTGCTGATCGCGGCGCTGTTCCTGTTCGGTGCCGGCCTGGGCACGGTGGACTCGACGACCAACCTGCAGGCGGTGATTGTCGAGCGCGCCAGCGGCAAAACCATGATGTCGGGTTTTCATGGGATGTTCAGCCTCGGCGGGATTGTCGGCGCGGCCGGGGTCAGCGCCCTGCTCGGCCTGGGGATCTCCCCGTTGGGGGCGATGGCCGTGGTCATCGTCATGCTGCTGGCGGCGCTGTTCAAGGCCGCACCCCATCTGCTGACCTACGGCAGCGAACGTTCCGGCCCGGCGTTTGCAGTGCCCCACGGAATCGTGCTGTTCATTGGCGGCATGTGCTTCATCGTGTTCCTGGCCGAAGGCGCGGCATTGGACTGGAGCGCGGTGTTCCTCGCCCAGGAGCGTGGAATCGACACCGCCTATGCGGGATTGGGCTATGCGGCGTTCGCCCTGACCATGACCATCGGACGCCTGACCGGCGACCGGATTGTCCGGCGCCTGGGCGCTACCCGGGTGATTGTGTTCGGTGGCTTGACCGCCGCCGCGGGCTTGTTCCTGGCGACCTTCGCCCCGAGCTGGGAAGCGGCCTTGGTGGGCTATGCACTGCTGGGCGTGGGCTGTTCGAACATTGTGCCGGTGCTGTACACCGCGGTCGGCAAACAGACGGTGATGCCCGAAAGCATCGCCATACCGGCTATCACCACCCTGGGCTATGCCGGCATTCTCGCCGGCCCCGCAGTGATCGGCTTCGTCGCCCACGCCAGCAGCCTGAGTTTTGCCTTTGGCTTGATGGCGCTGTTGCTGGTGGCGGTGGCCATTGGTGGGAAAGTGTTGAAGGTGTGACAGCATCGCGAGCTGGCTCGTTTGCGGGAGCGAGCCTGCTCGCGATGAAAGCACTGCGGTCTATCAGAAACCAACGCTGGCCTGGACGAAGAAAGTCCGTGGCGCACCGACGTACATGCCCGCATTGTTGTCGCTGGAGCGGGTGAAGTACTGCTTGTCGAAGAGGTTTTTCACCCCGGCGCCGAGCTTCAGGTTCGACAGTTGGGCGCCAAAGTCATAGCCGCCACGCACGTTCCAGGTCACGTAACCCGGAATGTCGCCGTACTGACCGTCGGCGGTGCCTTCGGTGATGTAGTCGCCGCTGAAACTGCCATCGGCATTCACCGCGGTGCCCGGTGAGTGCTGCTTGGACTGGGCGAACGCATCGACGTTGTAGGTCCAGCGGTTGACGTCGTAACGCAGGCCGACGGTGGCCACCTGCCGGGAGTAGAACGGCAGGTCACGGCCCTTGAAGCCGGGGATCTCGCCTTCATACACGGCACGGGTGTAGGTGACGCCGGCATTGGCGCTCAGGCCATCGAACCGTGGGTCGAGCGCGGCCATGTCGTAGTGCACCGAGGCTTCAATGCCCTGGTGGGTGGTGGCGCCCAGGTTGGTCCAGCCGGCATCGTTGCTGATGTATTGCAGCTCTTCGTCGAAGTCGATGTAGAACAGCGTCACTTCACCGCCCCACGCGTCATCGTTGTAGCGCGTACCGATTTCGTAGGTCTTGGCCTTTTCCGGGGTCAGGCCGCTGGCGGTCTGATCACCCGAACCGCCCTGGCCCAGTTGGAAGTACTGCAAGGCGCCGAACGAGGTTTCGTAGTTGGCGAACAGCTTCCAGGCATCGGACAGGTGATACATCACGCTCAAGGCCGGCAGCGGTTCATGGCTGTCGATGCTGCGGCGTTTCTCCTGCACCGGCTTGCCCGACGTATCGAGCACCGGGCGATCGTGCCACTCGGTGCGGATGTCTTCAAAACGAATACCCGGGGTCACGGTCCAGTTGCCGACATCGATTTTGTTGTCGACGTAGAAGGCGTTGGCTTCGGTGCCGCCGGTGCGGTCCTGGTAGACGTGGCCGTCGGAGGTCGGGGTCTGCACCGGCTGGTTGTTCACCAGCGCCAGGCGGCTGGCCTGTTCGTGCATGCCCTCCTTGAGGTAGCGATAACCCACACTGACTTCCTGGGACGTCGGGCCGACATCGAACACACGGGACACCCGTGGCTCGATGCCGAAGGTGTAGTAGGTGCGCGGGTAGGAACTCAAGGTTTTCTGGTCGCGGGCGGCGATGGTGCTGCCGCGAAAACTGTCGGAGTAATAGGTCAGCACTTCGGCCTGGGTGCGATCGTCGATCAGCCGTGCCCACTTGAAGGACACGTCCTTGCGCCGACCGGCGAAGTTGTCGTGGTCGCGCACCGACTGGTAGGGATCTTCGTCGTACTGCTGCTGGGTCAGCCCGCCGGGCATGTCGGCCTTGGCGTCGTAGTAGTGGAAGTTCAGCGAGAAATCGTCGACATCGGTGGGGGCCCAGTGAGTCTTGAGGATCACGTCGTCGATATCGTTGCCGTTGTTGCTCTCCCGGTAGCCGTTGCCGTTGACCCCGGAGTACAGCAGCGCCACGCCGATGCCGTTGTCCGCTGTGCCGCCCAGAAACGCTGTGTCGATGTGCTTCCAGCCACCGCGTTGGGAAGTTTCCAGGGTGCTGCCGATTTCCCCGGTGGCTTTCTCCGGGATGGCGCGGGTAACGAAGTTGATCACCCCGCCGACGTTCTGTGGGCCATAACGAACCGAACCGGCGCCCCGCACCACGTCGATACTGTCGAGGTTGCCGGAGGAGATCGGCGCCATCGACAGCTGCGGCTGGCCGTAAGGGGCGAAGGCGGCCGGGACCCCATCGATCAACACCGTGGAGCGCGGTGACAGGCGCGAGGTCAGGCCACGCACGCCAACGTTCAGGGAGATGTCACTGCCACCCGTGCCGTTGGCGTCCTGGACCTGTACCCCAGGCACGCGCTTGAGCACGTCGCCGACGGTCATGGCGCCCTGCTCGACCATGGCTTCGCGACGGATCACCGTGCGCGCTCCGGGGTGGTTCTGCACCACGGCCGCGTTGGCGTCGGCCAGCCAGTCGCCGACCACGGTGATGTCGGTGACCCCCAGTTCCAGCGGCCCCGATCCGGACGCCGACGTGGCGGCCGGGCTCAGGGTGACCGAACCCTGGTCGATCGAATACTCCAGGCCGCTGCCCTGCAGCAACTGGCGCAAGGCTTGCTCCGGCGACAGGTTGCCCTCCACCGCCGGCGCCTGCTTGCCGGCCACGAGTTGCGGATCGAAAAACACCTGCAGGGAGGTTTGCTGACCCAGTTGGCTCAGGGCCGCTCCCAGGGGTTGCGCCTGAATGTGGAGAGTGCCAGCCGCCGATTCGGCGTACGCCAGCGGCATGCCGGCGTTGACGGCCAGCGCCAGCGCCAGGGGCAGCCAACGGGAAGAAAGCGTGGCGGGATTGTTGTTTTTCGCGCGGGGGGTTTTCACGTCGAACCTTGTCCTGTTGATCACAAATAGGTGCGGCTGTTAATGCAAACCAGTTGCAGTTGGACAAGAAGACGAAGAACTCGAAAAAAACCTGAATCTATCGCGCAATTATTTCCTGGCTGCCGTCATCGTGGGTACGGATCGCCACCGGCAGGATGCTCGGCAAGGCCTTGAGCAAGGCTTCGGTGTTGTCGGACTTGAACACGCTGGTCAGACGCAGATTGCCCACCGCTGCACTGCCCACGGTCAACGGCCGCTCCCGATAACGCGAGACTTCCGCTGCCACTTCACTGAGGCGGGCATCGTTGAACACCAGCTTGCCGCTGCGCCAGGCGGTCAGCGCCGGGGCATCGACCGCCTGGGCCGGAGCGACCCGACCCTGCGCGTCAATCCGGGTTGCCAACCCCGCCGTGAGGTTGACGACATCACGGTCGCGCCCCTGAACCTTGACCTGGCCCTGCTCCACCACCACCCGCGTTTGCTGAGTGTCGCGGCGTACATCAAAGCGAGTGCCGGTCACCGTCACCTTGCCCGCACCCGCCACCACCACGAACGGCCGGCGGCTGTCGTGCTCGACGTGGAACATGGCTTCGCCCTGGGTCAGTTCGATGCCCCGTTGGTCCCCCTGGAAATTCACCCGGACCTGGCTGCGACTGTTCAGCTCGATCAGCGAGCCGTCCGGCAAGCTCACCTGGCGTCGCTCGCCCAAGGCGGTGGAAAACTCCGCACGGTAGCTGGCCGGGCCACCCAGGCCATTGACCAGGCCGAAACCCACCGCCACCGCCAGCACACTGGCCGCTACCGCGTATTGCAACAGCGGCCGGCGCTGGATCCGCGTGGGCGGGGTTGCGCACAGGGCTTGCAAGCGCGCCTTGGGCACCAGCTCGGTGGCATTCCACAGGCCTTGCAGCAGTTGATATTCGTCGCGGTGCTGAGGGTGTTGCGCCAGCCAGGCGCTAAACCGTTGCTGGTCGCCTGGGCTCAGCGGTGCATCCTGCACACGGGTAAACCACAGCGCCGCCTCGTCGCGTACCGTGGTCTGCCCGCACGCGCAATCACGGGTATCGATCATGGAAGGTCCTGTCGGGCGGTGGCTGGAAAGGGTTGGCCGTTCATGGCGCGGCCCCGTCGAGGCGCTCGCGTAGATGCCGCAGGGTGCGGATCATATACTTTTCCACCATGTTTTTAGACAGTCCCAGGCGTTCGGCGATTTCCGCCTGGGTCAGTCCTTCGAGCTTCTGCCAGATGAACACCTTGCGACAGTTGGCGGGCAACTCGGACAGCGCCCGCTCGATGCAGTCAGCCAGCTGGATCGCGTGCATGTAGTGCTCCGGGTCGTCACTCGACGCCCCACGAAGATCAATCGCCTCGGACTCCATGGCGCCCCGCCGGTCCTCACGCCGATAACCATCGACCGCGATATTGCGCGCGGTCTGGTGCAAATAGGCCCGTGGTTGCTGCACCTGGCTCGAGTCGGATTCCAGCACCCGCACGAAGGTGTCGTGGGCCAGGTCCTCGGCTGACGCACGGTTGCGCAGCCGGCGTGTCCAGGTACCGACCAACTCTTCGTAGTGCTCGAAAAATCCGGGTCTGCGGGGCAGCTTGGGGGTCATTACGGTGCGCTGTGGTGGCGAGGGCGTGAATAGTAATGCTTCCTATTAATGCCGGCAATGCACCGCCCAGACCACTCATCCTCTCAGTGCTCGCTCTCAAGGCATGCTCAGGGTGATCAGGTAATTGCCCGAGCGGACCGGCTGTCCCGGCCCGTCTCGGCCAACAACTTGACCTTGACTGCCGAAGCGTCGAGGGCCGTGACCTGGCTGACCGGAACCAGGCGTTGCGCCTCGATAGTCGTCCCCCGGCTCTGTGCCGAGCACCCCGTCAGCGCCACGACGGCACCCGTGTCTGTACCCGAGGTGCAAGCGGGTTCGACAATCGCCCCCTGAAAGCGGATAACGCCCTGGGAGGGCGCGCTGGCCGCCATACACAGGCCATTGAATGCAGCGTACAAACTGATTCCGAGCAACAGTTGCTTGCGGTTCATGATCAATGCTCCTTAGGGGATAAAGACTGCATCGGCACGTCTGGCTGGAATCTTGAGTTTTTAAAGGAACAGCGGGGGTGCCTGAGCGGCAAGGTCTACAACGTCCGCGCAGGCCAGCGTTGTCTCGTGCTAGATTCGCCCGCCAACCGGCACAACAAGGAGTGTTCAACGATGAAGTTCGGCTACCTGATTATCTACGTCCCCGACGTTCGCGCGTCCCTCGAATTTTTCTCCTCGGCCTTCGGCCTGGCCACCCGGTTTATCCATGAGTCGGGCACCTACGGCGAACTGGAAACCGGCGAAACCGCCCTGGCCTTTGCCGCCGATGAACTGGCCAGCATGAACTTCAGCACTGGCCACGTCTCGGCCCATGCCTCGGCCAAACCACTGGGCATGGAAGTGGCCCTGGTTACCGACGACGTGCCGGCGGCCCACGCCCGTGCATTGCAGGCCGGTGCCCGGGAAATCGCCGTCCCGGTGCACAAACCCTGGGGGCAAACCGTGTCCTACGTGCGCTGCCCGGATGGCACGCTGGTGGAACTCTGCTCGCCGATTGGCTGACGCCCCCCACATTGACCGACGACTAGGGTCGATGCCGCAACCACTGTAGAAAGCCTTTTTTCGCCAGCACTTTCGGCACTTCCTGGGTCAGGTTCTGGGCGCTGTGCAGGCGGTAGTCGAGCAAGGCGCGCATCGCTTCGCTGCTGCCGGCACTTTTCAGCGCCACGCTGGGGGCAGGTTTCGCGAGCAATTGCCGGCCCCCCTGCATCGCCCGCTCCAATGCTTCGATCACTGTTTGCGGGCGGGCATGGGGGCTGACCTGCACGCTGACCGCAATGCCGAAAATGTCGCTCGGGCGGCTGAAGTTGATGATCTTGGCCTTGGCCGCCAGGGAGTTGGGAATCACCGCCATGCTGCCCTGGGAGGTCTGCAGGCGCGTGGCACGCCAGTCGATGTCGATGACCCGGCCTTCCATGCCGTCGATGGAGATCCAGTCGTCGAGTTGATAGGGTTTGGTGGTGTTGAGCACGATCCCCGAGAACACGTCACTGAGGGTACTTTGCAGCGCCAGGCCGACAATGATCGCCACCGCCCCGGAGGTGGCCAATACCCCCTTGACCGGCAGGTCGAGGACATAGGCCAGCGCGGCAATCACCGCAATCAGGAAAATCACCGCGCCGAGCAGGTCCTGCAACAATCGCCCGGTATGCCCGACGCGCTGCATCATCAGCGCGCCGATCAGCACCGTCAGGGTTCTCGCAGCGAACAGCCACCAGCCGATCTGCAGGCCGGGCGCCGCCAGGTGCAACGGCACATTGTCCGGCCAGGGCGCGGTCTGCAGCGGGTTCAGGCCTTCGTTGAACAGCACCATGCTGAACAGCGAAAAAATCAGCACCCGCACCAACAGCTTCCAATAGCTGCTACTGGCGCTGAGCAACCGCCACAACAGCATGTCGAGAAGAATCAGGGCCAAGGCGCAGATCAGCGGATGATCAGCGGATGATCAGTAAAAAAGGACAGTATCGAACCACTCCAGCCAAGCCAATGCCGTGACGACTGCACGGATTGGGCACAGTGTAGGAGCAATTGAGGGCAGGCAAAGAAGGGACCGCAGAAAAACCTGTAGGAGCAAGCTTGCTCCTACAGGGGGTGAGGGATGGCGTACGGAATCGGGGTACGCCACCCGGGCAAGGTTACTTGCTGTTGGTCAGGGTGTTGTAGCTGGTCATCAGGTTGCGGTAGTCCGGGATGTGGTTGGAGAACAAGGTGCCCAGCCCTTCCACATCATTGCGCCAGTCGCGATGCAGCTCGCACGCCAGGCCGAACCAGGTCATCAGTTGGGCGCCTGAGGACGACATGCGATCCCAGGCCGATTGCCGGGTCAATTCGTTGAAGGTACCGGACGCATCCGTCACCACGAACACCTCAAAACCTTCGGCCAGGGCCGAGAGAGCCGGGAACGCCACACAGACTTCAGTCACCACACCGGCGATGATCAGTTGCTTCTTGCCAGTGGCCTTGATTGCCTTGACGAAGTCTTCGTTGTCCCAGGCGTTGATCTGGCCAGGACGCGCAATGTACGGCGCATCCGGGAACAGTGCCTTGAGCTCGGGTACCAGCGGACCGTTGGGGCCGGTTTCAAAACTGGTGGTCAGGATGGTCGGCAGCTTGAAGTACTTGGCCAGGTCGGCCAGCGCCAACACGTTGTTCTTGAAACGATCGGGGTCGATGTCGCGTACCAGCGACAGCAGGCCTGCCTGGTGATCCACCAACAGAACGGCGGCGTTATCCTTGTCCAGACGCTTGTAAGAAGTAGTCATTGCAGTAGTCCTCGCGTGTTATCGATGCCGAGTGAATGTCGGCGTGGGGGTACCCGGTTAGCGCTGGGAGTCCAGCACTTCGTGTTCGTTCGCCACTTGTTGAGCCTTGATGTAGCTCTCGATCAGCAATTGATAATGCGGCATGGCCTGGGCGTAGACAGCCGCCCACTGCTCGGCATCTGGACGGTTCCACGAGCCTTGCAGCTCAGATAGCGTAGCCATGATGTCGATCGGCACCACCCCTGCTTGCGCCAAGCGGGCAATGGTCAGATCAGTGGCCAGTTTCGAGTGGTTACCGGAAGCGTCGACCACCGCAAACACCTTGTAGCCTTCATGCACCGCCGCGATCGACGGGAACGCCAAGCAGACGCTGGTCAAGGTGCCCGCGATGACCAGGGTTTTCTTGCCGGTAGCTTCGACCGCCGCGCGAAATTCAGGATTGTCCCAGGCGTTGATTTCACCTTTGCGCGCCACGTACCGGGCGTGCGGTGCCTCTTGATGAATTTCCGGAATCAGCGGCCCGTTCGGCCCCTGAGGTACCGAGGCAGTGGTGATCACCGGCATCTTCAACAAGGTCGCCGCCTTGGCCAGGGCAATGGCGTTGGCACGCAGTTGCGGCACGTCCATGTCCTTGACGATCTGGAACAGGCCACTTTGGTGGTCGATCAACAGCAGCGCGCTGTCGTTGGGGTCGATGGTCGGTTTCAGGCCGTTGAAGTTGGCCGCGTTGTGGGTGCTCATGTGCGTTTCCTCTTTCGTTTAGGCAACAGCCATCCCTGGCCCAGGAACCGGCCTACGCATCCTGTGTAGAGCGGGTGGTTGAACCGGTACTGCTTAACCCTGCATCTGGCCGAAGCGTCCGGACTGGAAGTCGGCGAACGCCTGGTGAATCTCTTGTTCGGTGTTCATCACGAACGGGCCGTGACCGACGATCGGCTCGTCGATCGCCTCACCGCTGAGCAGCAGCACCACGGCATCGTTGTTGGCTTCCAGGCTAAGTTGGTCGCCATTGCGTTCGAACAGCGCCAACTGCCCTTGACGCACCAGCTCCTGGCCGTTGACCTGAACCGTGCCGCGCAGCACCACCAGGGCGGTGTTGCGACCTTCGTGCAGGTCCAGGTTGAGCACCTTGCCGGCATTCAGGCGGATGTCCCAGACGTCGATCGGGGTGAAAGTGCGCGCCGGCCCCTTGTGACCGTCGAACTCACCGGCAATCAGACGCAGGCTGCCGGCCTTGTTCTTCAGGGCGATGCTGGGGATGTCTGCATCGAGGATAGTCTGGTAGCCGGCTTCGGCCATTTTGTCCTTGGCGGGCAAGTTGACCCACAGCTGGACCATCTCCAGGGTGCCGCCCGTCTTGGCGAACGCCTCGGAGTGGTACTCCTCGTGCAGGATCCCGGAGGCCGCGGTCATCCATTGCACCTCGCCTGGGCCAATCTTGCCGCCGCTGCCGGTGGAGTCGCGGTGCTCCACTTCGCCGTCGTAGACGATGGTCACGGTTTCGAAACCGCGGTGCGGGTGCTGGCCAACGCCGCGCCGGGCACTGGTGGGGGTGAATTGCGCAGGACCGGCATGGTCGAGCAACAGGAATGGGCTGATGTGCTTGCCCAGGTTGTCGTAGGAAAACAGTGTGCGAACCGGGAAACCATCGCCCACCCAGTGCGTTTTGGGGCTGGTGTAGATACCGATGATGTTTTTCATGGTGCCTCCGAATGGGGTGAGTCAGAACATGGACAAAGCTTAAATCCGCCACCTTTGATGGGATAGACTGCAAAAATCGCTCTTAGCGTTCTATTTGAGGAACGATAGTGGAAGACCTGAACACCCTGTATTACTTCACCGAGGTGGTTGAACACGGCGGATTTGCCGCGGCGGGGCGCGCCCTGGACATGCCCAAATCCAAGCTCAGCCGGCGGATTGCCCAGCTTGAGGAGCGCCTCGGGGTGCGCCTGATCCATCGCTCCAGCCGGCATTGCTCGCTCACCGAAATCGGCCAGGCTTATTACCAGCGATGCCTGGCCATGCGCGTGGAAGCGGAAAGCGCCGCCGAACTGATCGAACGCAACCGCTCCGAACCCCAGGGCCTGGTGCGCATCAGTTGCCCAACCGCGCTACTGAACTCCTGGGTCGGGCCAATGCTGACGCGCTACATGCTCAAGTACCCTCTGGTGGAGTTGTTCATCGAGAGCACCAACCGCCGCGTCGACTTGATCCACGAGGGGTTTGATATCGCCCTGCGAGTGCGTTTTCCGCCCCTGGAAAACACCGACCTGGTGATGAAAGTGCTGGGCAACAGCACCCAGGTGCTGGTGGGCAGCCCGGCGTTTGCCCAGCGGTTGTCGGCGCCCGCCTCGCCCGCCGACCTGAGCGGCCTGCCCAGCCTGCACTGGGGCGCGGCACAACGGGAATACCAGTGGGAACTGTTCGGCCCGCAAGACGCCACTGCGCTGATCCGCCATCACCCACGCCTGGTGACCGACGACCTGATCGCCCTGCGCACCGCCGTGCTGCAAGGCCTGGGCGTCGCCCACTTGCCAGCGGTGGTGGTGCGCGACGACCTGGCGGCCGGGCGCCTGATCGAACTGGTGCCGGGCTGGGCGCCCAAGTGCGGGATTGTCCACGCGATCTTCCCCTCGCGCCGCGGCTTGCTGCCCTCGGTGCGGGCCCTGATCGACTTCCTGGGAGAAGAATTCAGCCACAGCGATATCGCGTAGGAGCAGCTGCACGCTTGTAGCTTCAAGCTGCTCGTCCCATTCATGACTTTCAGTAAACAATGCTTTGCCGGCACAGCGGTTTTTCTCCAGGGCTGAGCGCGGGATACTCACGGCCATTCCCGCCCTCACCTCCTGGAGTCACCCATGTCTGTTCCCGCCTTCGGCCTCGGTACGTTTCGCCTGCAGGGCCAGGTGCTCATCGACTCGCTCAGCACCGCCCTGGAACTGGGCTACCGGGCCATCGACACCGCGCAGATCTACGACAACGAAGCCGATGTCGGCGAAGCCATCGCCGCCAGTGGCATTGCCCGGCAAGCGCTGTTCATCACCAGCAAGATCTGGATCGCCAACTTCGCCAAGGACAGCTTGATCGCCAGCCTCAAGGACAGCTTGCGCAAGCTCAAGACCGATTACCTGGACCTGACGCTGATCCACTGGCCGTCTCCGGAAAACCAGGTGCCGGTGGAGGAATTCATGAGCGCCCTGCTGCAAGCCCGGGAGCTGGGCCTGACCCGGCAAATCGGGATTTCCAACTTCACCGTCGAGCTGATGCAGCAAGCCATAGACGCCGTAGGTGCGCAAAACATTGCGACCCACCAGATCGAGCTGCACCCCTACCTGCAAAACCGCAAGGTGGTGGAGTTTTCCCAGCGCCATGGTATTCAGATCACCTCCTACATGACCCTGGCCTACGGCGAAATCCTCAATGACCCGGTGATTAACCAGATCACCCGGCAGCACCAGGCGACGGCCGCGCAAGTGACTCTGGCCTGGGCCATGCAACTGGGGTACGCGGTGATTCCTTCATCGACCCGACGGGCCAACCTGCAAAGCAACCTGGGCGCGGTTGGGCTGACGTTAAGTGACGCCGAAATGACACTGATCGCCGGACTGGAGCGCGGCCAGCGCCTGACCAGCCCCAAGGGCATCGCACCGCACTGGGATTAAGTCGCGCGGTTCAGGTCCTTGAGGTGCTGATCCAGACGCTGCATGGCCGATCTCAGACCTTGCACTGCCTGCGCCAGGGCCGCGCTGTCGGACGCCAGGCAGGCGGCCTCAAGCAGCTCGCAACCACGGATCAGGTGGTGGGCCCTGACCATCGTTGCCCCGCCCCTGATGCGGTGAGCCAGCGTCAGCAGGCCCTGCACGTCGTCTTCTGCATCAAGCACCTGCAGCCGCGCCATGTCTTGCGCATTGCTGATCGCCAGTAGAGCCAGCAGATGCTCGATCATCGCCGGATCATCCCCGTCCATCTGCCGCAGCCCACTGAGGTCGATATCCGGCGCGGCATCGGCCATTGGCGTGGGCGTGGGCGGCCACGGCTCGTCGGTGTTCGGGGTGCCCCGCGCAAGGGCCGTATCGAGGGCGCGCAGGCCAATCGGCTTGAACAGGCAGTCATCCATCCCGGCCTCCTGGCAACGGATCTTTTCCTCGGGTTGGGCGTTGGCGGTAAAGCCCAGGATCAGGCAGGGAGGCAATCCCAGGCGGCGCTCCTCGTCGCGGATCGCCGCCGCCAATTCATATCCGTTGAGTGCCGGCATGTTGACGTCGCTGATCACCACGTCAAACACCTGCTCACACCAGGATTGCAGCCCCTCTATACCGTCTTTGGCCAACTGCACCCGATGCCCCAGATGGCTCAACTGCTGGGCGAGCAACTGGCGATTGGCCGGGTAGTCATCCACCACCAGCACAGTCAACGAACGTCCTGGCTTCGTCGTCGTGGTTTCGCTACCGAGCGACGACTCGCTCAAGGGGGGCAGCGTCGGCAGATCGAGGGCAATTTCAACCCGGGTCCCGCTGCCCAGCACACTGCTCAGTTGCAGGCATCCGGCCATCCGCTCGCACAAGGAGCGGCTGATCACCAGGCCCAGGCCCGAGCCACTGCGCCCGTCCTGCGCGCCCTGGCCCGCCTGCACAAAGGGGCTGAACAGGCGCTGCTGGTCGGCGTGGCTGATGCCGATCCCGCTGTCCTCGACCAGCACCGTGACCGCCACATGCCCGGCAATGGTGCCAGGCACCACCCGCAGCATCAGGCGAATGTGCCCGGTGTGGGTGAACTTGATGGCGTTGCTCAACAGGTTGGACAGGACCTGTTTGAAGCGCATCGGATCGATCAACACATCGCGCTGGCAGCGCACGTCCAGTTCCACCTGCCACGCCAGGTTTTTCTGCCGTGCCAGGCCTTCGAATACCGCACTCACCGATGTCACCAGCAGCCGCAGGTTGGTCCGCTCCGGCACCAGGGTCAAATGCCCGGACTCGATCCGCGAGATGTCGAGGATGTCGCCAATCAGCTCCAGCAAGTGCTGCGCGGCACTGGATGCGACCTCGATCGCGACGCGGTCGGTCACCCCCTGTTCGGCACTTTTGCTCGCCAGCTCCAACATGCCGATCAGCGCGTTCATCGGCGTGCGGATTTCGTGGCTCATGGTGGCCAGGAACGTGGTCTTGGCGCGGTTGGCGTCGTCAGCGGCGGCCCTGGCCTGCTGCACTTGATCCAGCAGCACTTGGCGCTTGCGGATCAACTGCCGCTGATAGGTGATCCAGCCCAGCGCCACCAGTAACAGCAGGCTGGCGGCCACAAACCCTTGGATGATCGGGGTGCGGTAGCGTGACCAATAGCTGTCGTCGACCGGCAGCCCAGTACGCCAGCGGTTGGCCAATTCGTCCATTTCTTCCGGAGCGATACTGAGTAATGCCTTGTTCAGGATCGAATGCAGTTCGACCGCCCCACGCGGCGTGGTAAAGCTGATGTGCACCGGTTCGGCGCCCACGGTACTGGCCACCTGAAGCGTGTCACGGTAGCGCCGGGCAATGATGTAGCGCGCGCTGATCAGCGTATTCAACGCCGCCTCCGCCCCGCCGCTGGCCACCAGCGCCATCGCCTGGGCGGGACTGTCCACTTCGATGAAGCGCACGCTGGGGGCATGACGACGGATCAACTCACGTTGCGGGTTACGGCTGACCACCGCCACCCGCTTGCCCGCCAGATCCTTGAGCGTGACCGGGGTCTTGTTGCCGATCGCGCAGACCAGCACATAGGGGTTGATCAGGTATGGCCGGGTGAACTGCATCAGGGCCTGGCGTTCGAGGGTCGGGGTGATTCCGGCCAACATGTCCAGCTCGCCGGCCTTGAGCCGGGCGATCTGGCCATCGAGGGAGTTCCCCCCCAGCGCCTGGAATTTCAGCCCGGTGCGCAGGCTGATGCGGTCCAGGACCTGGGCGCCGAGCCCGGCAAATTGCGCATTTTCGTCTTCATACGACAGCGGCGCAAAGTTGCGCATGAAGCCGACCTTGACCTGGGGATGTTGCTCCAGCCAACGTTGCTCGCTCGCGCTCAATTGCACCCGTTGGCTGTCGCCGAAACTGCTGCCGGCGCTCCAGCGGCGCAAGATGCGGGTGCGCTCCTGCTCGGGGATCGCCGCCAGCGCGGCGTCGATGATGCGTCGCAACCGCGGGTTGTCGACACTCAGGGCAAAGCCGAACGGGTTGACTTCCAGGCGCGCGAATTGGGCCAGTTGCACGTTGCTCAGGTAGTGGTTGTTGATCAGGTAGCTGGCGCTGATGGAGTCACCCAGGTACACATCCGCACCGCCGAACGCCACCGCGCCGACGGCGCTCAGGGTCGAGCGATACAGCTCCAGGTGCGCCTTGGGATACGCGGCCCTGATCGTCTGCGGCGGCAGGTAATGGTCGAGCATTGCCACCCGCAGGTTCGCCAGATCCGGCGCCAGGCGCATACTGTCGCCCCGGCGGGTCACCAGGATGGGCGCGTCCTCGGCGTAGGCTCGGGACATCACCAACTGCCGGTCGGCCGCTTCAAACCCATTGGCGGCCCCCAGCAGGTCGATCTCGCCCTGCTTCAGCGCGGCAATCACGGCCTGGCGCGAGTCGTAGCGCTGGACCTCCACCCGGATATGCAGCAACTGACCGATCAGCCTGGCAAAATCGGCGGTGATGCCCTCGAAATTATTCCCATTGATCGTGTTTTCGAAGGGCGGGTAATCCGGTGCCGAAGCCCCCAGCCGCAAACGGCCCTGGGTCCTCAGCCAGTGCCAGTCGGTGGCCGCCAACTCGACCCGGTAGCCGTCGACACTCGAACGCCCCAACAACTGCAAGGGTTGCGGCTCGGCGGCGGGACTGCTCACCGACCAGCACAAGTTGAGCAACGTCACCAGCAGCAGCCAGGCACGCATGTCGATGGCCCTTCAGATCAGATGATTGCGCTTGGCGAAATCCCTCAGGTGGACGACGGATTTCACGTTGAGTTTTTCGATCAAGCGGGTCCTGTAAGTGCTGACCGTCTTGTGGCTCAGGTGCAGGCGCTCGGCGATTTCCTTGTTGGTAACCCCCCGGGCGAGCGCCTGGAATATGTTCAGCTCACGGTCCGAGAGCGTGTCGATCATCTGCTGCTCGTCGACTTGCACCTTGCTCAGATTCACCGTGCTGGTATCCAGCCGGGGGAAGTAAGTGTAGCCACTGAGCAGTGCTTGAACGGCTTTGCGCAGCTCCTGCAGGTCATTGGTTTTTTCGACGAAGCCCATGGCGCCAGCCCGAATGCAGCGTTCCATGTAAAACCGCGGCTCGTTGGCAGTGAACACCACCGCCCGCGTGGGGATGCGCTCACGCTGCAGGCGAAGGAGAAAGTCCAGCCCGCTGAGCCCTGGCATATTGAGGTCGAGCACCAGCAGAGAGGGCGCGTGCTGACGAACCATCTGCAGGCCCTCAACCCCGTTGGAGGCCTCCAGGATGGTCCGCAAGACCGTCCGGTTGTGGGTGTCCTTGAGGGCGCCAAGCATCATTTTCAGAGCGGCACGAATAACTGGATGATCATCGATGATCAACAGTGAGCTCATGGGTGGTTCCTAAGGTACACGGCGTGCGCCAACGCTGGCGCTACGGCTGCGCGACGACTATTGCACGAAGGGGAATGCCCGGACTACCTGTCAGATCTGACAGTTCCGACGAACGGTGGCCCGGATCAAGGCTGCTCAGGCACGCAAACTGTCGCGCTGCCAACTGTGTCCACGCTCGGACAGCGGTACGGGGGTATCGACCCGCAGCATCAGGCTTTCCAGGGTTTCCTGGTCGGGGAGACGGGCCTGGTGGAGCAGCACCTTGCGCGGTGCCACGGGCCCATGGGCGGGCAATCCAGCCTGCTCGGTATCGTAGATCAAGGCATGGCGGATCTGCAGGTTGTCCTGGCACAAACCCAGCGGGTCCAGCCCGCAAGCCGTGGCCAGGCTGGCACTGAGGATGACCAGGTCGAAGGGTTCGCAGCCGTACTCCACAACAGTGAGCAACTCTTCGAGCGCGTGCACGGGGGCGATCCGGTAGTAACCGAGCTGGTTCAGGCCACGTTCGATTTTCATGCGATGAAAGTGCTGCTCATCGGCGATCAGGATGCGTAAGGCTTTATTTGGCATGGTTGACTAACTCTGCAAAGACAGTGCGACCGGTCTTTAACCAGCCCTTTCAAGAGCCTGCAAGACTAAGGGCAATACCGCGACGTTTCTGTAGGACTATTCCTAAAGAAACAGTTCCATTCTCGATCAGGTTTTTTGTTGCGAGACCGCAGACACCTGCAGCCAGCGCAACAGATCGGGGCCACTCATGGGGCGGGCAAACAAATAACCCTGGGCCTGGGTGCAGCCCAGATCGAGCAACTGCTGGCGCTGCTCCCAGGTTTCCACCCCTTCGATCACCACCGACATGCCCAAGGCCTCCCCCAGGGCCAGGGTGCTGCTGATCACCGCCCGGCAACGTGGCTGATCCTCAAAGGTGCGGACAAACTCGGCGTCCAGCTTGATCTCGTTGAACGGTAACTGACACAGGCGCTGCAACGAGGAAAAGCCCGCGCCGAAGTCATCGATCGACAGCTGGCACCCCATCATGCGCAAGCGCACCAGGCTCTCCAGGCTGGTGGCCGGGGCTTCGAGCAGGCCACTTTCAGTCAGCTCGAACGTCAGCCTCGAGCCGGGTGTGCCCTGCAGCGCAAGAATGCCGCGGATGGTGGGCACCAGTTGCGGATTGGCCAGTTGCTGGGCGTGCAGGTTGAACGCCACGTTGAAGGCGAAGCCCTGCTCGCGCGCCTGGCGTTGCAGGGTCAGGGCCTGGTCAATCTGGGTAAAAAGCAGCGAGTCCAACAAGCCGGCACGCTCAAGTTCGGGCAGGAACGCCACGGGCGACAGCACGCCACGAAACGGGTGAAGCCAGCGCACCAGCACTTCCACGCCACGGACCGCACCGCTCAACAGGTCGACTTTCGGCTGGTAGTAGGGCTGGAGTTGACCATCCTGCAGGGCCTGGCGTACCTCGTTGGCACACGCCGGTGGGGGCGCAGGCTGCGGCGCCTGCTCTTCTCGGGGGCTGATCAAGTGTTTTTCCAGCAACTGGCCCAGCGCCTGTGGGTGCAAGGGTTTGCCGACATCACCCAGCAGCCTGAGCCCGGACAATGCGACGATCTGGCGCACTGCGCGGCGCAGGTCCGCCGACAGTGAACTGCTGATGATGATGGAGCCGACCAACCCTGACTGCCCCACCTGGCGGAAGAACTCCAGGCCATCCATGCCCTCCATGCACAGGTCGCACAGGGCGATGTCCACAGCCCCCACCTCCTCCAGGACCGCCAGTGCTTGCGCGCCATCGCTGGCCTGGAACACAGCCTCGCAGCCCAACTGCGTGAGCATTTTGACGGCTACGGCGCGTACAAAGGGGTGATCCTCGAGTACCAGAACCCTGATCGGCAGTATCATTTGGGCGGCCCGCTTCATGAAAAGTTGCCTGATTATCGCCGCCCGCTTCCCGAACTTAATTAGGAAACGTCCTAAAACTTGTAGGAAATTTCCCAGAGTTGCCCATTCCCCCATTCAAACCTGTGTAACCCCTTGCCCTTCAGCCCACCTGTTGTTCCAGGGTCTCGCCCAGGCGCTCCATGGCCTGCTGCAGGGCATCCACCGCCGCCGTCAGTTGCACCTCATTGCCCCCCTCGCAGGCCGCCTCGAGACGCTCACAACAGTGAATCAGGCCTTGCGCCTTGATGATCCGCGCCCCACCTTTGACCCGGTGGGCCAGGTCTGCCAAACCGTTGACATCATGGCGGGTGAACAACTTCAGTAGCCGCGACATGTCCTCTTCGTTGCTACTGGCCAGATCGCCCAGCAGGCTCCTGATCAATGCGCGGTCACCGCGGGTCAACTGTTCGAGGTTGTCCAGATCGATGGCATCGGTGGGTTCGCGACGCTCCTCGAGGGTCGGTACCGGCACGGTGTCCGGGGCCACGCTGGCCAGGCACGCGCTCAAGTCCCGCAGGCTGATGGGCTTGAACAGGCAGCCATCCATCCCTGCCTCGCGGCAGCGGACCTTTTCCTCCGGCTGCGCGTTGGCGGTAAAGCCCAGGATCAGACCGGGTTCGAGCCCCCTGGCGCGTTCTTCGGCGCGAATCGCCTGGGTCAATTCATAGCCGTTCATCAGTGGCATGTTGCAGTCGGTGATGACCACATCGAAATGCTGGCTACGCCAGACACACAAGCCGTGGGCGCCGTCCTGCGCCTCCTTGACCCGATGCCCCAGGTAAGTCAGTTGCTGGGACAACAACAGGCGATTGGCCGGGTAGTCATCAATCACCAGGATATTCAGCACCTGGCCCTGCGCCGCGGGCATTTGCTTGTCGTCAAGGCGGGCGGCCAGGGGCTCGAGAACCGGCAAGCGCAAGCTCACTTCAATCTGTGTGCCCTGGCCCAGCACGCTGGACAGGTGCAGGGTGCCGCCCATCATTTCGCACAGCGTGCGACTGATCATCAAGCCCAGGCCGGAGCCGCTGCGTGCCGGCTGCAGGTTGTTGCTGGCCTGGCTGAAGGGGTTGAACAGGCGTTGCTGGTCTGCCAGGCAGATCCCGCTGCCGGAATCTTCCACCCGGACGACCACCGTCAGCCCCTGGCTGTCACCGTCCGGGGTGACCTGCACACGCAGGCGCACCTGGCCCTGCTCAGTGAACTTGATGGCATTGCTCAGCAGGTTGGAAATGATCTGCTTGAAGCGCAGCGGGTCGATCAACACATCCTGATTGGCGGCGGCATCCACCTCCAGGTGCAGGTGCAATTGCTTCTGCCGGGCCAGGCCTTCGAAAATCCGAGCGCCCGACTCCACCAGGGCGCGCAAATTGGCGCGCTCGGGGGCCAGCGACAGGTGGCCGGACTCGATACGCGAGATGTCGAGGATGTCGCCAATCAACTCCAGCAGGCCCCGCGCGGCCCCTGAGGCCACCTCGACGGCAAAACGGTCCGTGATCCCCTGCTCGGCCTTTTTCATTGCCAGCTCAAGCATGCCGATCACCACATTCATCGGGGTGCGGATCTCGTGGCTCATGGTCGCCAGGAAGGTAGTCTTGGCCCGATTGGCCTCGTCCGCCTCGTCCTTGGCTTCGCGCAACTGCTCCAGCAACTGCTGGCGCTCGCTGACGTCGATCCAGCCCCCGATCATGCCGTTGACCCGGCCATCGCTGCCCCGGTAGGGCAACATCCAGTGATAGATGGTGCGCACATCCGTGGCCGACAGAGTCAGTTGCCGGTCGAGCACCCGCGGCAGCCCCTGCGCCATCACCTGCAGATATTCTTCGTGAAAAACCCTGGCCTCGACCACACTCTTGAGCTTGCCGGCGATCACAGTCTTGCCGACGACCGACTCGCGCTCAACCCCGAACACCTGCAGATAGGCATTGTTGCAAACCATCAGGCAGCCCTGGCGATCGCGCACATAGATCGGGTGCGGTGTGCCATCGATCAACACGCGCATGAACTCCAGTTGATCGCCAAGCGCCCGCTCGGCCTGCTCGCGTTTATGAATCAGGCGGCGCAGGTAGCCGATCCAGACCAGCGCCACCACCAACAGCAGGCCGGCAATGGCAAACCCCTGGATGATCGTCGAACGGTAGCGCTGCCAGTAACTGTCATCGACCACCACCTCGCTGCGCCAGCGATTGGTCAGTTCGTCCATTTCTTCCGGGGGGATGCTGAACATCGTTTTGTCCAGGATCGAATGCAGTTCCTGCGCCTCGCGCGCCGTGGCAAAAGCCATATAGGCCGCAGACGTGCCGACGGTGCTGGTGATCTGCAATTGATCGCGGTACTGCCAGGAAATCATGTAGCGCGCGGTGATCAGCGAGCTGACCGCAGCATCCACCTCGCCGCGGGTCACCATGGCCATGGCCTGCAGGGCATTGTCCGCCTCGCGCAAATGAATGCCCGGATAACGCGTGGCGATCATGTCCTTGACCGCGCTGCCCTGGGTCAGGACCAGGCGCCGACCGTCCAGTTCATCCAGGGTCGCCGCCGTATTGTCGGCCGTGCGGCTGACCAGCACGTAGGGGGTATTGAGATAAGGGCGGGTGAAACGCAGCTTGCCATCTCGCTCGGCACTGGGGGTCAGGGACACCAGCAGATCGGCCTGGCCCGACTCGATCCGCTGGACCAGCTCCGGCACCGCAAAACCTTGTTGAATGTCGAACTTCAAGCCGCTGCGCAGGCTGATCTTGGCCAGCAGATCGGCCGTTACCCCACGAAACTCACCCTCGCTGCTGTAGAACGACAGCGGTACAAAGCTGCTGTCGACGGCCACCCGCACCCGGGGATGAGCGTCCATCCAGCGCTGTTCGCTGGCCGTAAACTGCACTCGATTTTTCCCCGAGAGACTGGCGCTGCCGGCATGCCAGCGCCGCAGGATGGTCTGCCGTTCTTCCGCGGGAATAGCAGCCAATGCGGCATTGATGATGCGCAACAAGCGCGGGTTGTCCCGGGCCAGGGCGAAGGAAAAATCGTTGACCTCCATGCGCGAGAAATCGACCAACTGAACGTTGTTCAGGTAGTTTTTCAGAATCAGGTAGTTGGCACCGATGGCGTCGCCGATGTAGACATCCGCCTGGCCAAACGCGACCGCGCCGATCGCACTCAGGGTCGAGGGGTACAGTTGCAACTGCGCCTTGGGGTAGAACGCCTGCACCTGTTCGGGGGGCTGGTAGTAATAGACCATGGCCAAGCGCTTGCCCGCCAGGTCCGGCGTGACTTCACGGGGCGCATCGATACGGCTGACCAGGGTCGGCTGGTCGTCGGCATAGGCATTGGACAGCACCACCTGCGGATCGGCTACCTCAAAGCCGTTGGAGGTGCCGAGAAAATCGATCTGGTGCGCCTTGAGTGCCGCGATCACGTCACCCCGCGAGCCGTAGCTGCGGACGTTGACCTCGACTCCCAGTAACTGCCCGAGCAACTGCGCATAGTCGGCGGTGATGCCTTCAAAATCGCGGCCATTGCTGGTGATGCCAAAGGGTGGGTACTCCGGCTCCGATGCCCCGAGCACCAGCGTGCCCTGGCTGCGTAACCAGCGCCGGTCGCTGTCGTCGAGATCGACCTGATACCCCTCGACCGTGGAGCGCCCCAGCAGCTTGTAGGTCAACGGCTCGGCCGCCAGTACAGCGCTGGCGAACACGACAAGCACGACGCCAAGGGCGCCCAGGTACCTTCCCATGGACCTCATCTACAGCAGGTTATTACGTTTGGCGAAGGCCGCCAGGTACACCACCGACTTGACGTTGAGTTTCTCGATCAGGCGGGTCTTGTAGGTGCTCACGGTCTTGTTGCTCAGCAGCATTGCCTCGGCGATCTGCTTGTTGCTCAAGCCGTTGGACAGTTGCTGGAGAATGCTCAGCTCCCGGTCGGTCAGGCTCTGGATCAGTTCCAACTCGCTGGTCTGGCCGTCGCTGCGGCGTACCGAACTGTCCGCCAGGTTGGGGAAAAACGTGTAGCCGTGCATCACCGCGGCAAGGGCCTTGCGCAGTTCGTCGACGTCATCGGTCTTGCACAGGTAGCCGGCGGCGCCCGCTTTCATGCAGCGCATGGCATAGAACTGCGGGGCCTGGGAGGTCAGCACGAGGATTCTAATCGGCAGGCGCAGGGCGCTGATCCGGCTGATGACCTCCAGGCCGTCCAGCTTGGGCATGGCGATGTCCAGCAGCACCAGGTCGGGCGAGTGCTCGCGCGCCAGTTGCACGGCATCGGCACCGTTGCCCGCCTCGGCCACCACGGCAAACTGCTCTTGCTCCAGCAGCACCCTGACTGAAGACCGAATGAACGGGTGATCGTCCACGATCAATGCCTTGTACATGGGACCCCTGCAGACCAAGCAAAACGCCATGATATCCCGTCTGGCCGCAACATTCCCCGCCCAGTGCACGGGGCGGCCCCATTACTCGGTGGTGCTCGGGCTCCAGAAGGCTTGTTGCACCAGCGGTGACAGGCTCAAGCGCGCCACCAGGGCGTCCAGTTCGTCGCCGTCTACCGAGGTGGTGGCCAGGGTCGCTTCGATTTCCACTTCATCGCTGCCAAAGGCATGCACGTCGACATCGCTGGCCGGGTAGTTGCTGCGTTCCAGCTCGGCTTCGAGCAGGGCAAATACAGCTTTTTGCCGGGAGCGTTGGGCGATGACGTAGACGATGTTGGTCACTTCGGCCGAAACCACGTCCAGTGGCTGACGATTGATGTTATTGACGATCGGCCGCAGCAAGGTGTTCGCCGCCAGCACGAACAAGGTGCCCAGCAGCGCTTCGAGCACCAGGTCGGCACCGGCACAGGCGCCGACTGCCGCCGAAGCCCAGAGCGTCGCGGCGGTATTCAGCCCGCGGACATTGCCCTCTTCACGCATGATCACCCCAGCACCGAGAAAGCCGATCCCGGAGACCACATAGGCCACCACGCGCACGGCCCCCTCGGCGCCGGCCAGGCGGTTGGCCATGTCGACAAATATGGCCGCGCCGACGGCCACCAGCACGTTGGTGCGAAGACCCGCCGTGCGTTGGCGGTACTGGCGCTCGAAGCCGATCAACCCTCCCAGGATGAAGGCGGCGCTGAGGCTGACCAGGGTGTCGACCAGTGAGTCGAGATTGATGTTGTTGAGTGCTTGCATAGGTAGATTTCCTGACTGGGTTGCCAAGTGCAGGAAGACCATCAAGCCGGTACGACCGAACGCTGCCCCGGTAAAAACCAGGACAGGGGGGACGCGCCGGACAAAAGACTGGCACGTCGACAGCCGGTCATGTCCACCCCAGGTGGCCAGCACAGGCTGTTCAGTGTCGATGAGAGGGGTGTCGCACGACGGCCAGGACTGGCCGTGATCGGAGGAAACCGCTGCTCGCTGTTTATCGGCGAGACAACGGCACAAGCGGGTTGCGCGTTATCTTGCCGAGACGGTGCCGGTTGTCGTAACCGGCCGACGACTGTCGCTCGAACAAATACCCACTGTGGGTCTCCGTATTGGATGAAAACGCGCGCAGCTTACGCCTCGCGTTGAGCAGGGTAAACCTTGAATCTGGATGTTGCGGGGGGGCGTTCAGTCGCGGTTCAGACTGAGGGCGGGATGACCCACCCCCGCGCTAACCGCTGTGCTCAGGACGCCTGGGTGTCAGGCTTGTGCGCGACAAACCGCATCATCCACTCGGCCACGGTGCTGCCGTGGTGGTCCTGGGCCAGGCTGGCCACGCCTTGCTGGTAGATCTGCTCGCCAAGAAACTGCTGGCGAATGTCCAGCAACGCCCGCGAGTAGTCGTGGATGAACTCGGGGTGGCCCTGGAAACACAACACCTGGTCGTTGATGTGATACGCGGCATAGGGGCAGAAATCGCTGGAAGCGATCACTGTGGCATTCGCCGGCAGCGCGGTGACCTGGTCCTGGTGGCTGATCAGCAACGTCAACTCCTCGCGCACCGGGCTCATCCAGGGGGCCTTGGCCGCCATTTTGTAGTTGTGGGTACCCACGCCCCAGCCCTGGCTTGCGCGCTCGCTCTTGCCCCCCAGTAGCAGCGCCAGCAATTGATGGCCGAAGCACACGCCCAGCAGTTTGTCGCCGCGCTCATAGCGCGTCAGCAGGTAAGTCCTGAGGGTTTCGATCCAGGGATCGGTACCGAACGAATCGGCCTTGCTGCCGGTGACCAGGTAGGCGTCGAATGTCAGGTCATCGCTGGGGTACTCGCCCTGCATCACGTTGTACACGGTGAACTCGGCGGCGATCGGTTGCTGGGAAAACAGGCGCTGGAACATCTGCCCGTAACCCTGGTATTGATCGACCAGTTCTGGACGCAGGATGTCGGTTTCCAGAATGCAGATGCGTAGCGACATAAAAAATACCTGACACGATGATGGGAATATTTGACACCCCAGAGCCTGCCTTGAAACCCCCTGGCAAGGCAAGCCCCGAGATGCACCCTCAACGCTTCAGAACAGCTCACCCTTGGCCGCTTTTTCCAGCAACAGCGCCGGCGGCGCAAAGCGCTCACCGTACTGTTCGGCAAGGTAGCGGGCACGGGCAACAAAATCCTTGACCCCGTACTGGTTGATGAACTGCAGGGCCCCGCCCGTCCATGGGGCAAAGCCGATGCCGAAAATCGAACCGATGTTGGCGTCGGCGGTCGACATCAGCACGCCCTCTTCCACACAGCGCACGGTCTCGATGGCCTGCACAAACAACAGGCGATCGCGCACGTCCTGTGGCGAAATCTGCCCGTCAGCCCGCTCGAAACGGGTTTTCAGCTGCGCCCACAGGTGTTTTGGTGCGCCGGCCGGGTAGTCGTAGAAACCACCGCCAGCGGCCTTGCCCGCCCGCTTGTACTCGTTGAGTAACTGGTCGATCACGGCAAACGCCGGATGCTCTGGCAGTGGCTTGCCTTCGGCTTGCAGGTCCTTGGCCGTCTGCTGGCGGATATGGCTCATCAGGCTCAGGGAGACCTCGTCGGAGATCGCCAGGGGCCCAATCGGCATCCCGGCCTTGCGGGCTTCGGTTTCGATCATCGGCGCGGCGATACCTTCGCCAAGCATGGCAATGCCTTCGTGGGTGAAGGTGCCAAATACCCGCGAAGTGAAGAAGCCCCGGCTGTCGTTGACCACAATCGGGGTTTTGTTGATTTGCAGGACAAAATCGAACCCCCGGGCCAGGGTTTCATCGCGGGTGTGGGCACCCTTGATGATTTCCACCAGGGGCATTTTTTCCACCGGACTGAAGAAGTGCAGGCCGATGAATTTGCCCTGGTCCGGCACTGCCCGCGCCAGGCCGCCGATGGGCAGGGTCGAGGTGTTGGAGGCGATCACCGCGTCGGCACCGACCACTGCCTGGGCGGCCGCCGAGACCCGGGCCTTGAGTTCGCGATCTTCGAATACGGCTTCGATCACCAGGTCGCAACCGGCCAGGTCGGCATCCTGTTCGGTGGGCGTGATCCGCGCCAGCGTGGCGTCGCGTTGCTCGGCGCTCAACTGGCCGCGGGCGACCTTCTGCTCAAGCAACGTCGCCGAGTGGGCCTTGCCCTTCTCGGCCGCTGCCAGGTTGATGTCCTTGAGCACCACCTCGATGCCCGCCACCGCACTGACGTAGGCGATACCGGCGCCCATCATGCCCGCACCCAGCACCCCGACCTTGCGCGTCTGGTACGGCGCCCCCCCCCCTGGCCGCGAACCGCCGGCATTGATCTGATTGAGCTGGAACCAGAAGGTGCCGATCATGTTCTTCGCCACCTGGCCGGTGGTGAGTTCGGTGAAGTAACGGGTTTCGATCAGCTGTGCCGTGGCGAAATCCACCTGGGCGCCCTCGACAGCCGCACAGAGGATCTTCTCCGGCGCCGGCAGGCAACCCTGGGTTTTGCTACGCAGGATCGACGGGGCGATGGCCAGCATCTGTGCAACCTTGGGATGGGCCGGCGTACCACCGGGGATCTGGTACCCCTTGACGTCCCAGCGCTGCACCGCCGCCGGATTGGCCAGGATCCAGGCCCGGGCCTTGGCCAGCAAGTCCGCATGATCCAGCGCCAACTCATCGATCAGCCCGGCTTGCAGTGCTTGCTGGGCGCGGACTTTCTTGCCTTCGAGCAGGTACGGCAAGGCTTTCTCCAGGCCCAGCAGGCGCACCATGCGCACCACCCCGCCACCGCCCGGCAACAGGCCGAGGGTCACTTCCGGCAGGCCGATCTGCACCGCACTGTGGTCCAGGGCAACCCGGTGGTGACAGGCCAGGCAGATTTCCCAGCCACCGCCCAACGCCGCGCCGTTGATCGCCGCGACCACCGGTTTACCCAGGGTCTCCAGGCTGCGCAGCTGGCTTTTGAGCTCCAGGACCATGGCGTAGAACGCCTTGGCCTCGGGCTTGCCGACCTTGATCAGTTCGTTGAGGTCGCCACCGGCAAAAAAGGTTTTCTTGGCTGAGGTGAGGATGACCCCGGCGATGCTGTCCTGCTCGGCGAGCAGCCGCGCGACACAGGCGGCCATGGCCTCGCGGTACCGCGCATTCATGGTGTTGGCGCTCTGGCCCGGCATATCCATGGTCAGGATCACGATCCGGTCCTGACCTTTTTCGTAACGAATGGCATCAGTCATGAACATGTTTCCTTGAAGTCAGGGGCTCAGAGGCGTTCGATGATGGTGGCGATACCCATGCCGCCACCGACACAGAGCGTGGCCAGGCCATAACGCTGCTGACGCGCTTCCAGTTCATCGAGCAACGTGCCGAGAATCGCGCAGCCGGTAGCGCCCAGCGGGTGGCCCATGGCAATCGAGCCGCCGTTGACGTTGACCCTGGCGGGATCGATGGCCATGTCCTTGATGAACTTGAGCACCACCGAGGCAAAGGCTTCGTTGACCTCGAACAGGTCGATGTCTTCGACCCGCAGCCCGGCCTTGGCCAGGGCCTTGCGGGTCGCCGGGGCGGGGCCGGTGAGCATGATGGTCGGGTCGGTGCTGGTGACTGCGGTGGCGACGATCCGCGCCCGTGGCTGCAGGCCCAGCGCCTTGCCCTTGGCTTCGGAGCCGATCAGCATCAACGCCGCCCCATCGACGATTCCGGAACTGTTGCCCGGGGTATGCACGTGGCGGATCCGCTCCACGTGGCTGTAGACCCGCAATGCGGTGGCGTCGAAGCCCATCTGCCCGATCATCTCGAAGCTCGGTTTGAGTTTGCCCAGGCCTTCGAGGGTGGTGTCGGCGCGGATGAATTCGTCCTGTTCAAGCAGCACGATGCCGTTCTGGTCCAGCACCGGGACCAATGACTTGTTGAACGCGCCTGCGGCACGTGCCCGGGCGGCCTTGAGTTGTGACTGCAGGGCGAACGTGTCGACCTCCTCGCGACTGAAACCTTCGAGCGTGGCAATCAGGTCGGCGCCCACGCCTTGCGGGGTGAAGTGAGTGTGCAGGTTGGTTTGCGGGTCCAGCGCCCAGGCGCCGCCGTCGCTGCCCATCGGCACCCGCGACATGGATTCGACACCGCCGACCACCACCAGGTCTTCGAATCCGGAGCGCACTTTCATCGCCCCCAGGTTCACCGCCTCCAGGCCCGAGGCGCAGAAGCGGTTGATCTGTACGCCGGCGACGCTGACATCCCAATCGGCCACCAGCGCGGCGGTCTTGGCGAGGTCGGCGCCTTGGTCGCCCACCGGCGTCACACACCCGAGCACGATGTCATCGACCTGGCTGGTGTCGAGCTCGGTCCGTTGCTGCAGCGCCCTCAGCAGGCCCGCCAGCAGGTTCACCGGCTTGACGCTGTGCAAGGCACCATCGGCCTTGCCGCGGCCACGGGGCGTGCGTATCGCATCGAAAATCAAAGCTTGGGTCATGACATCCTCGTACTGCCGGGCAGGTAAAAGATCAATGAGTGTCCACCTTAGGCTGCGGGGCGAAGGATTCAATGACCGATACGCTCAACGGCCTTGACGCTCACGCTCAGACGAACGGTAGTCAGCTATCGGGTTAACCGTTTCAGGTCAGCGAACTGTCTAGCAAAAGGGCGGCAAAGCAGCTGGCAATAAGCCTCATGCCTTTTTAGATGTTTTTGATGATGAGCTGATATGAAATGGATCTAAGTCATAGCCCGCGCGGCCCCTAAGGTAAAGCTTACGAGGTTGTCGTCGGGTTTTGCCGAGGCGCCCGTTAGCTGGACCCTACAGCGCTTTGCCGATGGACATTTGCAGGCAAGCATTCGACGCTCAGGAAATAACAAAAAAGGCGGTCAGCCATGTTCAAACAATCGAAAGTGCGGCAAGCCGGGCTCATTCTATTCGCCACCACCCTGCTGTTGATTCTGCCCAACCTGACCAAGGTGATTGGCTGATCCAGCGCCAAGGGTTTGCGGCACCTTACTGTTCGGACTCGTGTGCGTGTGCCAACCTTGGCGGCATGACCACTACCGGATGGCAATGACGTGAAAGCCTTGATTCTGCTTGGAGCCCTGCTACTCGGCTCGCCCTTACATGCCGCACAGCTGGCGCTCGACCTGGGCCCTGACAGCCGCACCTGGCAGACCGAGGAACTGTTGCACCATCCGCAGTCGCAAACCATCCGTGTTGCTGACGACGTTTCCTATAAGCGCGACATGGACTATCGCGCGGTGCCACTGGCGGCGCTGCTGACGGGCGTCAAGGCCGAGCACCACCTGCAGGCCGTGGCCCTGGATGGATTTGCCGCCGAACTGGCGGCGGCTCCCTTGCTCACGACACAGGGCGCCCAGGCCTGGCTGGCCATTGAAGACCCGGCGCACCCCTGGCCGGCGCTGGCCCCCGGCAAACCGAGCGCCGGTCCGTTCTACCTGGTGTGGACCCACCCCCAGGCCGCTGGGATCAGCCCGGAACAATGGCCTTTCCAGGTGGCGACCATCAAGCGCCTGGCCGCCGTCGCCGAGCGCTTCCCGGCCCTGCTGCCGGACCCAGCCCTCCCCGCCCATGACCCGGTCAACCGGGGCTTTGCCCTGTTCCAGAAAAACTGCCTGGCCTGCCACCGCCTCAACGGCGCGGGTGACGCGCAGTTCGGACCGGACCTGAACATCCCCTTCAGCCCTACCGAGTATTTTGGCGCGCCGTTTCTCGAGCGTTATATCCGCGACCCGCAAAGCCTGCGCCAATGGCCTCAGGCGAAGATGCCGGGGTTCTCCCAGGCGGTGTTGCCAGATGAGGCGTTGACGCAGTTGGTGGCGTATTTGCGGCACATGGCAGGGCGCAAGGTGAAGCCCTGACAGATGGGCCCATCGCGAGCAAGCTCGCTCCCACATTGGCTCTTGGGGTGATCAAAAGTCCTGGTGGGAGCGAGTCGGGCGGCGTTCCGTCTGATCGCGATGGGCTACCGCCGCCTACTGCTGCTGCACCGACATCACCGGGGCCGGCAGTGGCGAGACGAACACCTTGGCGTGCATCTGTTCAAAGCCACCACCACGGCGCATGCCGCGTACCGGACAGGCGTCGAGGTAGTCCAGGCCCACCGCCAGCTTCAGGTGGCGCTCGGGACGGGCCAGTTGGTTGGTCACGTCAAAACTGTACCAGGCGTCGTCCAGCCACGCTTCGGCCCACGCATGGCTGGCCAGGTGCTCGCTGTTTTCGCTGTACAGGTAGCCCGACACATAACGCGCCGGAATCCCCAGGCTGCGGGCACAGGCAATGAAGCTGTGGGCGTGGTCCTGACAGACCCCGGCACGGCCGGCGAAGGCTTGCGCGGCGCTGGTTTGCACTTCGGTGGCGCCCGGGGTGTAGGTGATGTACTGGTTCAGGCCATGCATCAGGTCGATCAGCGCGCTGCGGTCGCGACGCTGTTGACACTGCTGTGCGGCGAAGGCTTGCAGGGCCTCGTCGGCCTCGGTCAGGCGGGTGAAGCGCAGGAATGGCAGGGCCGATTGGCTCTCGTGCTCGGCCTCGCGCAACTCATCGATGTCCACCTGCCCTCGCGCCCCGATGATGATGGCATCGTGGGGCTCATCCAGGGTCAGCACATGCAGGATGTTGCCGAACGGGTCGAGCTGTGCACGCACCGGCCGCGGCAACTCCAGCTGCCAACTGAGTACGTGCTGGCGCTCGCTGTCGTGGGGGGTCAACCGCACATACTGGATGCTCGCCCGCACCTGATCCTCGTAGTGATAGGTGGTCTCGTGGCTTATGGAAAGTCTCATGCAGCCTCCAGGTAGGAACTGTGTATGGCGTTGCCCAGCTGGCGTACCAGCGGGATGAACTCGGTCAACCAGGCATGCAGGCCTTCGTCGAGGATTTCCTGGATACCGGTGTAGCGCAGACGCGCGTCTATTTCGGCCGCCAGGCGCTGGGCCGGACGGCCATTGGCGCCCGGCAACTGGGCGAGTATCTGGTCGATTTCCTCGGTGCAGGCGCGCAACGAACGGGGGACATCGGCGCGCAGCAGCAACAGTTCGGCGACCTGCCGGGCACCGGGCGCGTCGCGGTAGATTTCGGTGTAGGCCTCGAATGACGACAAGGCCCGCAACAACGCACTCCACTGGTAATAAGCGTGGGCGGTGCCATCGCTGACCGCCTCGCCCTGGTCGCCGGCCATTTCGTAGCGTGCATCCAGCAGACGCAAGGTGTTGTCGGCGCGCTCGATGAAGGTGCCCAGGCGAATGAAGCGAAACGCATCGTTGCGCATGATGGTGCCGTAGGAAGCCCCGCGAAACAGATGGGAGCGCTCCTTGATCCACTCGCAAAACCGGCTCATGCCATAACGCCCCAGGCCCTGCTCGGCAATGCCGCGAATTTCCAGCCAGGTGGCGTTGATGTTTTCCCACATGTCGGCGGTGATCCGGCCACGCACCGCATGGGCGCTGGCTCGCGCGGCCCCGAGGCAGCTGTAGATACTGGCCGGGTTGGCGGCATCCAGGGCGAAGAAGTGCAACAGGCGCTCAGCGTGCAACGCGCCATGGCGCTCCAGGTAGTCATCCAGCGTGCCGGTGATCAGCAAGGGCATCGCCAGTTCGTGCAGGCCATCGCCGCGGCCATCCTGTGGCATCAGCGACAGCGAATAACTGATGTCGAGCATCCGCGCGAGGTTTTCCGCCCGCTCCAGGTAACGCGACATCCAATACAGATCCGAGGCAGTTCTACTCAACATGGCAAGCTTCCTTTAATCCTCGACAACCCAGGTGTCCTTGGTACCGCCACCCTGGGAGGAATTGACCACCAGGGAGCCCTCGCGCAGGGCGACGCGGGTCAGGCCACCGGGCACCACCCGGGTTTCACGGCCCGACAACACGAACGGACGCAGGTCGATGTGCCGCGGGGCGATGCCGTTCTCGACGAAGGTCGGACAGGTCGACAGGGATAACGTCGGCTGGGCGATATAGGCATGGGGCTTGGCCTTGATTCGCGCACGGAACTGTTCGATCTCGGCCGCCGTCGCCGCCGGCCCGACCAACATCCCGTAGCCGCCGGAGCCCTGGGTTTCCTTGACCACCAGCTCGGGCAGGTTGGCCAACACGTGGGACAGCTCTGCCGGATTGCGACACTGCCAGGTCGGCACGTTTTTCAGGATCGGCTCCTCGTCAAGGTAGAAACGGATCATCTCGGTGACGAACGGATACACCGACTTGTCATCCGCCACGCCGGTGCCAATGGCGTTGGCCAACACCACATTGCCGCTGCGATAGGAGGCCAGCAGGCCAGGAACCCCGAGCATCGAGTCCGGGTTGAACGCCAGCGGGTCGAGGAAGGCGTCGTCGAGCCGTCGGTAGATCACATCGACGGCCTTGGGGCCATCGGTGGTGCGCATGAAGACTTTGTCGTCACGCACGAACAGGTCCGCACCTTCCACCAGCTCCACGCCCATTTCCCGGGCCAGGAAAGCGTGCTCGAAGAACGCACTGTTGAAGCGTCCCGGCGTCAGCACCACCACGCTGGGGTTATCGAGGGGGCTGGAGCTTTTGAGGGTGTCGAGCAGCAGGTTGGGGTAGTGATCGATGGGCGCGATGCGCTGGGCCGCGAACAGCTCGGGGAACAGGCGCATCATCATCTTGCGGTCTTCGAGCATGTAGCTCACCCCGCTGGGGGTGCGCAGGTTGTCCTCCAGCACGTAGTAACTGCCGTCGCCATCGCGCACCAGGTCGACCCCGGAGATGTGCGAATAGATGTCGCGGTGCAGGTCCAGGCCCTGCATGGCCAGTTGGTACTGTTCGTTCGCCAGCACCTGCTCGGCCGGAATGATGCCGGCCTTGATGATGCGCTGCTCGTGATAGAGGTCGGCGAGGAACATGTTCAACGCCTTGACCCGCTGGATGCAGCCGCGCTCGACGATCCGCCACTCGCTGGCAGGGATGCTGCGCGGAATGGTGTCGAAGGGTATCAGGCGTTCGGTGCCCTGCTCGTCGCCATAGAGGGTGAACGTTATCCCGGCGCGATGAAACAACAGATCGGCCTCGCGTCGGCGTTGAGCCAGCAGCTCGTCAGGCGTTTCCGCCAGCCAACGGGCGAATTCTCGATAATGCGCGCGGACCTGGCCGCTGGCATCGTACATCTCATCAAAATAGGTGCGGATCATGCCGTACTCCTTGTCACCCGGACACCTTGGCTTCGCAAGGCCCGTGCCAGCGGCATAAACCCTTTAATATCAATCAGTTGGTTTATCACCCCGAAGGCTTTGCACCAATCCCGTGCAGCAAACACCCCCGCCTGATCGTCCGCGCTTCATTGCGAAGCAATGCTTATGGCTATTAGCAGCATAGCCATAGTTCATTTCACCGCCCGCCCGGGCTCGCGGATAATTGGCCCATCACGCAGCAAGCGGCACTGCTCGCTTGCTGGCTACCCCTCTTCCCTTTAGGCCACCTGCTCAGGTGGCTTTTTTTTGCCTGGCGTTTGCTCCGGCCCAAATGAAAACGGCCGACCCCAAGGGTCAGCCGTCGCTGAGTGTTGTCGCTCTTCATAGTGTTATGCGAGTTGCCCTCGTACCTCCTGCTTGACGCCCCAACCTTCGATGATTCCCCCCAAAGGCTCGACCACCGCCTCGAAGTCCTGTTCAAAATCGCCGATGCCGCCATAGGTGGCGTACATCACCTTGCTCAGCTCCAGGTACCAGGCCCCGTCGTCGCGCACACTGATCTGTGCATTCAAGGACTCACCGCGAAACTGCCCTGCCGCCCTGCGTGCCCCCTCCTCGTCGGGGAAAATGGCGTAGAACTCGATGGGATGGAACCTTGAAAAATCAAAACCGCCTTCTTTCATGCGGCGCAGCACGCTGCTGCTGATGTCTTCTTGATAGGCTGTGCTCATGAAACGTCCTCCTACTTCCAATGGATAGACTTTCCGTACTCCCCGCGCCTGCAACCGAATGGTGCAGGCGCTACGGCAATCAGATTGCCGCCGGGAAACAAGCATGTAGCTGACAAGACCAGACCTTAGCGATCCATTCGCTGATCTCGCTTGCAGAGTAGCCCCAACTCGGAGCGCGTGCCAAGGCCTGGTTACAGAAGGGTTTATGGGATCGGGGAGATGCTGAGGATTTGAATGCTGTTCTGATCTTTGAGGCTCTTGAGCGTTGGGTCGTCAGTGCGACCTTCCAGGTCATTGAGATCCAGCTCGGCCGAGACCGGGAGAAGTTTGGCACGAATCAATTGCGCAGCCTTTTCCATGTCAGGTTCGTACTCGCAGTCGAAGCGTTCGACGCTTTGCACACCATGATCATCCACAAAGGTGACTTCCCACTTTTGCATCGGTGCCTCCTCGATAAAACCCGTAAATGGGCTTACTCCCATCTCGACCCAGGCCTTCGGGCATTCGTTCCCTGTCCCCCGAAGATTGGCCCGTGCAGGTAACTAATTACCACCCCGCACGCCACGACAACTTCACTCTAACGCTGCGCAGCGCCCACACTGAACTGGCAACGAGCGCACGGCACATTAAACCCAACAACTGTTTTTTTGAACAACCGACTTCAAGGAGAGAAGCATGTTTGAAACAGGAAAGGAATACGTCACCACGGTTTCCAGCGTCATCAAGTATGGCGCTGTGCTGGTGATGTCGGCAGAGGGCGACAAAGGCGTATTAAGGTACGGCGCCCTGAAGAGCGGCGGTGTATTCCCGGAACATGAAACCGAGGACACGCTGACCAAAGAGCAGATCCGCACCTACATCAAAGAGCTGGATGTCATCCGAGTCAAAGTACTGCATACCCGTGCACCCGGCTGGCCAGACCTGCCGGCCCCCGTGGCCGACCTGGCGTTTTCAGGCTGGTTTTAACCGGCGACTGGCAACAGGGCTGGCATGGCCAACCCTGTTGTTGCGATGCCCTGGAATCGGTGCTTACTTCTCGGCACGTTCCTTGAGGGCCTTGAGGGTATTGAAGGGTGCATCGACCACAAACTTGTTGGCGACCATCGCCGGGACACTGCCACCTGGCTCGGTGTGCACTTGATAGATCACTTCGACCTGATCGCCCTTGGGCACAAACTTCCAGAAGCCTTTGACCTCGGTCACCCGGACATACCCCTTTTCTTCCGGAATGTAGTTCGGCAGGCCTTCCAGGTTGCGGGTCAGGCTGCCATCGGCACCCACGACCGTGGTGATATGCAGCACCGAATCACGCGCAGTCACCGGCCATGGGGTATTGAACTGGCTGTAGGTCCAGCTCTGGTCACCTTCGTGCTTGAGCAACTTCTGGCTCTTGCACTCGTGGATCCAGGCACAGGCCCCGACCACGTCGTCCTGCAGCGCCCGCAGTTTGGCGACAGTGGTCTTCATCAGGGTAACGCCCTGATAGGACTTGTAATCGGAGCCCGACACTTCACTCAGGGAGATCTTGATCCCGTCTTCGTTCTTGACAACTTTCCAGTCTTCGGCCTGAACCATCGTGCAGGCCATTAAAGTGCTCAGTCCACACAACACAGCGATACGATGCAGCGAACCCATAGTCTTGTTCCTTATTGTTGACGTTCCGTTCGTTGAACACACTACGCCGCGGTCATTTTCTCCCACCAGCCGATCAACGTGATGGCTTGTTCCTGGCTGCTGCCGCAGACCTCGATATCGGCCTGAAACGCACCGCAGACGGCAGGACGCTCGGGCTGGCCGAAGAGACTGCACAGATTATCGGCAGACAGTTGCACACAACGTTCGCCCGCGGGCTTGCCATGGGGCATGCCGGGAATCGGTGTACTAATGGAAGGGGCAATGCAGCAGGCGCCACAGCCTTCTCGGCATTTCATGACGACAAGCTCCTCGGGAGTGTGGAAGGACGGGGACTAGAGTACCCGCTTAAACAGCCGTTTGAAATTGGCCATAAAGGGGTTTTTCGCGCAAATACGCGTGACTGATCAGTCTTGCGACAAAGCGTCAGGCCGCTGGGTCACACCTGCCGTCGGGTTTTACTGAATGAACTGGAATTCCAGGGCTGCGCCTTCGACTTCACGGCGTTCTTCATTGCGCAGCTGCAATTGCATTTCGTTGGAAATCAGCCGGCCATTGAGTTGGAACTTGCTTTCTTCCTTGGGTTTTTCGCCAAACAACGGCGGCAGCAAGGGGGCGCGCTTGACGATCGGGACCGTGCCAATGGGTTGCAGCTGGCGGACCATTTCCGGTGGCAGGCTCAGGTCGATATTGGTGGACGGCAGCTCGGTGGTGCGCACCACGTCGCTGGCGGGCTTGGATTTTGCGGCAATCGGCGGGCGCGGCTTGCGCGGCACCGGTTTTTTCGCGGCGCCCGGTGTTTTCACGGGCGCGACTTTTTTGACCGGCGTGGTCGTTGCCACCTTGGTCGTTGACGTACTGGAAACCGCTTTATCCGGGGTCGCCGCCGCCATCGCGCTCCCCCAATTGAACACACTCAGCAGGCAGACCAACACCAGACCAGCAGGAAAAATCGCTTTCATAACCCCTACAGCACTCACGGTAGAGGGCCATATGCTCGCCTGTTGCAGGGGCGCTGACAAGCGCCCATCTCGATCAGCCCCGCCGGCGCCTCAAAATCCGCTGGCAGTTTCTTGGCACAGCTGGGTCGCGAGCATGCCCAGGGTCATCAATGCACGCTCGGCTTCACGGTTCCAGGGGATGCCGCAATTCAAGCGAATGCAGTGGTTGAACTGCTCGGTGTTACTGAAAATCAGTCCCGGGGCGATGCTGATCCCCTGCTGCAGGGCCCGCACGTGCAGTTCCTGGGTATTGACCCGTCCCGGCAAACTGACCCACAGAATAAATCCGCCCGTGGGCCGGGTCATCTGGGTGCCTTCGGGGAAATACTGCTGCACTGCCAGCTGGAACGCACTGAGGTTCTTGCGATACTCCTGGCGAATGTAGCGCAGGTGTCGATCGTAACCGCCGTTCTCCAGATAGGCCGCGATCCCCATCTGGGTCACGCTGCAGGCCGAATGGGTACTGAAGGTCTGCAGGCGCTGGATTTCCTGCTGGTACTTGCCGGCGATCATCCAGCCGATACGCACCCCGGGTGACAGGGTCTTGGAAAAACTCGAGCAGTAGATCACTCGATCCAGACGGTCATAGGCCTTGAGGGACTTGGTGCGCCCCTGCTCGAACATGAGTTCGCCGTAGATATCGTCTTCGACCACCTGGATATCAAAGTCCGAGGCCAGGCGCAGCAGTTGTTTCTGCCGCTCTTCCGGCATGGTGCCGCCCAGGGGGTTGCTCAGGCGTGTGGTCAGCACCAGGGCCTTGATCGACCACTGGTTGGCGGCCAGTTGCAAGGCTTCCAGGCTCATGCCGGTGGAGGGATCGCTGGGAATCTCGATGACTTTGAGGCCGAGCAGATCGGCCAGTTGCAACAGGCCGTAATAGGTTGGCGACTCCGCTGCAATCAAGTCACCGGGACGGGTCAGCACCCGCAAGGACATCTGCAGGGCGTCGACACAGCCGTGAGTGATCACCACTTCGGATGGATCGACCACCACCCCGGCATCGCGCATGCGAATCGCCACCTGGCGGCGCAGGGGCTCGAAACCGGGACTGAACATGTAGCTGAACGCCCGTGGGCTGTGAAAGCGCGTGACCTTGGCCAATTGTTGATGCAGCGCCCGCACCGGCAGATAGTCGACACTGGGCACCGCGGCGCCCAGCGGGAACACCCCTTCACGGCGTGATTCCACCAGTACTTGCTGGATGATGCTGCTGCGGGTCACCAGGCCAGGGCGCTCGACCCGGGCGATATCCGGGGTTGGCGCGGTCAGGGCCGGGGTCTGGTGGACGTAGTAGCCCGACTGCGGACGGGCGCGAATCAGGCCCTGGTCTTCCAGATTGGCATAGGCCTGGAGCACCGTCGCATGGCTGACATTGAGCTGCGAGCTCATCTTGCGTACCGAAGGCACACGCTCGCCAGGCTGATAGACGCCGCGTCGGATATCCTCAGCCAGTTGCTGAGCGATACGTTGATAGAGCAAAAGATTGGTCATGACGCAGCACTCGATTTCACGGGCATTTTATTCTTGTATGAAACTATACCGGCACAGTTTAGAAGTGTACGGGGACAGTTGCCACAATAGTCGACCGTACAGCCCAGTGTCAGTAAAAACTGTACTGTTTTGTGCGCCGATTGGCAGGCCAAAAAAAACCCGGCACCTCTACAGGTGCCGGGCTTTCCAGTAACGCTGACCTTAGCGGGCAGCGCCGAGCTGGCCTTTTTCGTCGGAGAACACAATTTCCACCCGGCGATTCTGCGCCCGTCCTCGCTCGGAAGCGTTGGCCTCTACCGGGTATTCGTCGCCATAACCTTCGACTTGAATACGTTTGTCGTCAACTCCCAGGTCCATCAGCATGTCGGCCACCGCTTGGGCGCGGTCCCGGGACAGTTTGCGGTTTTCCTGCTTGCCGCCCGTGCTGTCGGTGTAACCCTCGATGCGCACGACGCGCTTGGGGTTGAGCTGCAGGAACTGGACAATTTTCAGCACCGTGCGGTTGGCCGAATTCTTGAGCTCCGCCTCGCCGGTGTCGAACAGCACATCGCCCAGGGTCATCACCAGGCCGCGATCGGTCTGGGTGGTTGCCAGGCTGATGATCTGCTCTTCCAGCCATTTGCCCTGTTGCTGCACGCTGAGCAACTTGGCCTCGCGCAGCGCCAGTTGCAGGCGTTGGCGCTCCAATTCCAGCTTGGCGGCGCGCTCTTCGTTGAGCACTTTCTCGCTATGTTGCCGGGCGATCTCACTGTAACGCTGGCTCAGGTACGCGTAGTGCTGCACATCGGCACCGCTGCCCCAGTAGCTAGACAGGCGATCGGCCCGGGCCAGGGACTCACCGGCACGGATCACGTCCTTGGGCGCAATGCGCAATACGTTGGAGTCTTCCTTGACCTTCTGGAAGTCGTTGTAGGCTTGTTGCAGAGCCACATCGCTGTGTTGGCCCGCACACCCGTACAGGCTGGCCAGCAGCAGGCCGCCGAGGACGCCATTCGTAAGCTTCATTGGGCGTCTCCCAACTGCTTGCGCAAACGCGCAATGCGAGTGTTGAGGACGTTCAGTTGCTCCTGGCTTTTAAGCGTCAGGACTTTGGCTTCGGCCAGGCGCGCATCCAGCTCGGCCTGCTCGGCCTGCACGCGGGCATCCTTGAATGACTGGTCGGCCATGTCGGCCTTGGCCTGGGTATATTTGCCTTCAGCCAGCTTCAGCTCCGGCACTTCCTCGGCTGTGGCGCCTACCGCGGTCGCCTGTTCCAGGGCCTGCCCGGTCAAACGCATTTGTTCATTCGGCGCCGGATCGGCTGCACAACCCGCCAGAGCCGTGACGGCCAGGGCAGCGAAAAGAGGTCGAATAGTCACTAAAAATCCCTACTGTTTTGGGGTGCTGACGGGCTGCTTCAATTGTGCCTTCCAGCGCTCCAGATTGCGCTGTAGCACGGCCTCAGTCAGACCGGACGCGGGCAATTCTGTCATCTTTTTGGCTAACTGTCCGCGTAACCATGGATCGTTGCACGCCGAGTTGTGGGAAATAGCCAGGAACAGCCCAGGTTTATCTACCGGTTGTACGTAAGCCTGCACGTCGTTGGCGATACTCAGGGTCTGCGCCATGGCCATCCCGGCGTAGCGCCCAGCCAACACAAACTCCACTTCACCCAGCAGCAATTTCTGAAACGCCTGGGTCAGGTTCGGCGTACTGACCAGGGTCAGTTGCGCTTGAGCGAAGGCCTCGAAATCCTGGGTCAGCCGTGCCTGCTGCGATATCGCGCCAACATGCCCGCTCAAATCCTTGGCCTCGCTGTAGTCCAGCGTCGAACCGTTGCGGGTCCATACCAGGTAGTCATTGTGGGTCAGCGCCGGGTGAATGTAGTCCAGCGCCTCCAACTGTCGGGTCGCCAGCGAAGCGTCCGCCAACATGTCGATGCGCCCGCTGCGCACCTCCTCCAGCGCCTGGGAGCGCTTACCGGCATAGCGCAACTCGACCTTGAGCCCCAACTCCCCCGCCACCTGCTGCAGCAAGTCGGCATTGGCGCCGATCAGGTGCACGGGGTCCTGCGGGTCTTGCCACAGATAGGGCGGCGCATCGGGGCTGCCGGTCACCACCAGGCGTTCGCACTTGCCGGCAGCGTTCGATACAAGGGGCAACAACGCCAGGCCGAGGAACATCGACCAAAGGCTCAAGCGACGCAAATCCATGGCGTATTTCTCCACTCTCAACTCGCGGACAATAAAAAGCCCGGCCAAAAGGCCGGGCTCTTTATAAGTGAAGCCGCTGGATTAGACCAGCTTCTCCAGCTCAGGGATGGCTTCGAACAGGTCCGCCACCAGGCCGTAATCGGCCACCTGGAAGATCGGCGCTTCTTCGTCCTTGTTGATCGCAACGATCACTTTGGAGTCTTTCATGCCGGCCAGGTGCTGGATCGCGCCGGAAATACCGACGGCGATGTACAGCTGTGGAGCAACGATCTTGCCGGTCTGACCGACCTGCATGTCGTTGGGTACGAAACCTGCGTCGACCGCGGCACGGGAAGCGCCAACGGCAGCGCCCAGCTTGTCGGCCAGGGCGTACAGGTGTTTGAAGTTGTCGCCGTTCTGCATGCCGCGACCGCCGGAAACGACGATCTTGGCAGCGGTCAGTTCCGGACGATCGGACTTGGCCAGCTCTTCGCCAACGAAGCTGGAGGTGCCAGCGTCGTGAGCTGCAGCAACCGCTTCAACCGCAGCCGAACCACCATCAGCTGCAACCGGGTCGAAACCGGTGGCACGCACGGTGATCACTTTTACCGCGGCGTTCGATTGCACGGTGGCAATCGCGTTACCGGCGTAGATCGGGCGCTTGAAGGTGTCAGCGCTTTCGACCGAGATGATCTCGGAGATCTGGTCAACGTCCAACTGCGCGGCAACGCGCGGCAGGATGTTTTTGCCGTTTGAAGTGGCGGCAGCCAGGATGTGGCTGTAGCCCTTGCCGAGTTCGGCAACCAGCGGAGCGACGTTTTCCGGCAGTTGGTGTGCGTAGGCGGCGTTGTCGGCCACCAGCACTTTAGCTACGCCAGCGACTTTCGCAGCGGCTTCAGCCACGGCGCCAGCGCCCTGGCCTGCGACCAGAACGTGGATGTCACCACCGATTTTGGCAGCGGCAGCCACGGTGTTCAGCGTGGCCGGGGCCAGCACTTTGTTGTCGTGTTCAGCAATAACCAAGATAGTCATTTAGATTACCTTCGCTTCGTTTTTCAGTTTCTCGACCAGTTCAGCCACCGACTTAACCTTGATACCCGCGCTGCGTGCAGCCGGCGCTTCGACTTTCAGGGTCTTGTTGGTGGAGGCGGTGGAAACGCCCAAAGCATCCGGAGTCAGCACTTCAAGCGGCTTCTTCTTGGCTTTCATGATGTTTGGCAGGGACGCATAACGCGGCTCGTTCAAACGCAGGTCGGTGGTGACGATGGCTGGCAGTTTCAGGGAAACCGTCTGCGCGCCGCCGTCGATTTCGCGGGTCACGGCAACGCTGTCGCCGGACACTTCGACTTTCGACGCGAAGGTGCCCTGACCGTAGCCGCTCAATGCAGCGAGCATCTGGCCAGTCTGGTTGTTGTCGCTGTCGATCGCTTGTTTGCCCAGGATCACCAGCTGAGGCTGTTCCTTGTCGACAACAGCTTTCAACAACTTGGCAACAGCCAGGGAAGTCAGGTCTTCGGCGGATTCGACGAGGATGGCGCGGTCGGCACCCAGAGCCAGCGCGGTGCGCAGTTGCTCTTGAGCGGTGGACGGGCCGATGGAGACGACGACGATTTCAGTCGCAACACCTTTCTCTTTCAGGCGTACGGCTTCTTCCACTGCGATTTCGCAGAAAGGGTTCATCGACATCTTGACGTTAGCGAGATCGACGCCGGAGTTATCCGCTTTGACGCGGACCTTGACGTTATAGTCGACCACTCGTTTGACAGCTACAAGAACCTTCATGGATTCCTCGTTACTCTCCGGTGAAAAGAAAGTCGCCTAGGCGAACCTGGCGGTTGATGCTCATCGGGCACAAGGGCACCTCTAAAAACGCCGGCCTGTGTATCGGGTAATCCTGCTCAGGAGGTGAATGACCGTTCGTCAGTGGTGACTGACAAGTCATTCGTTTTCACAGCGTGTAGACTTCGCCGCGAACCCACGTTGCGCATCACCTTGTACTGCCTTCGCCCTGTCTTTAGAGGTGCTCTTGAAACCAACAGTCAGCCTACGGCGAGCGCAAAACCGCCCGTATCTTGACCGGAACGCCTATTCCGGTCAATACGGCAAAATGGTCAGTTATAAGCCGCGCTTCTTTAGATTTATCTGGCTTCCAGCAATTTCAAACAAACGTTTGTATTGGACGCTGAGAGTGGTGTAGATATAATGCGCCACCTAGAGAGAAAGGTGGGCCTCGATTGTCCTCCTGCCCACAGGGCAGAGCAATTGATCGAAGCGACCCCAAACCTCCAATTAGAAAAAAAACTGTTGAGCCTTGAGTAGGAGATAACCTGTGGAACGCGAATACATGGAATTCGACGTGGTCATCGTCGGTGCCGGCCCCGCTGGTCTTTCCGCCGCCTGCCGATTGAAGCAGAAGGCCGCCGAAGCCGGTAAGGAAATTAGCGTCTGCGTGGTCGAAAAAGGCTCCGAAGTCGGTGCGCATATCCTGTCCGGCGCGGTGTTCGAACCTCGGGCCCTGAACGAATTGTTCCCGGACTGGAAAGAACTCGGCGCCCCGCTCAACACCCCGGTCGTGCGCGACGACATCTATGTACTGCGCAGCAGCGACAGCTCCACCAAGGTTCCAGACTTCTTTGTGCCCAAGACCATGCACAACGAAGGCAACTACATCATCTCCCTGGGCAACCTGTGCCGCTGGCTCGCCCAGCAGGCCGAGAACCTGGGCGTGGAGATCTACCCTGGCTTCGCCGCACAGGAAGCCCTGTTCGACGAAAATGGCGTGGTCCGCGGGATTATCACCGGTGATCTGGGCGTGGACCGCGAAGGCCACCCGAAAGAAGGCCTGTACACCCCTGGCATGGAGCTGCGCGGCAAGTACACGCTGTTCGCCGAAGGCTGCCGTGGCCACATCGGCAAGCAACTGATCAAGCGCTTCAACCTGGACAGCGATGCCGACGCCCAGCACTACGGCATCGGCCTCAAGGAAATCTGGGAAATCGACCCAGCCAAGCACCAGCCTGGCCTGGTGGTCCACACCGCCGGCTGGCCGCTGGACATCGTGAGCAACCAGAACACCGGTGGTTCGTTCCTCTATCACCTGGAAAACAACCAGGTGGTCGTGGGCCTGATCGTCGACCTGTCCTACAGCAACACCTTCCTGTCGCCGTTCGATGAGTTCCAGCGCCTCAAGCATCACCCGGTGCTGGCCCAGTACCTGGAAGGCGGCAAGCGCATCAGCTACGGCGCGCGCGCCCTGGCCAAGGGCGGCATCAACTCGCTGCCGAAGATGGTATTCAAGGGCGGCGCCTTGATCGGTTGCGACCTGGGCACGATGAACGTGGCCAAGATCAAGGGCAGCCACACCGCGATGAAGTCCGGCATGCTTGCCGCCGACGCCGTGGCTGATCGCCTGTTCGCCGATTCCGAAGGCGGTGATGAACTGACGGCCTACGTCGACAGCTTCAAAGCCAGCTGGCTCTACGAAGAACTGTTCGCCACCCGTAACTTCGGCCCGGCGATGCACAAGTTCGGCCCGATCATCGGTGCAGGCTTCAACTGGTTCGACCAAAACATCCTCGGCAGCAAACTGCCGTTCACCCTGCATGACACCAAGCCGGACTACGCCTGCCTCAAGCTGGCCAAAGACAGCAAGAAGATCGATTACCCGAAACCCGACGGCAAGCTGAGCTTCGACAAGCTGAGCTCGGTATTCCTCTCCAGCACCAACCATGAAGAAGAACAGCCGTGCCACTTGAAACTCAAGGATCCGAGCATTCCGATCAGCAAGAACCTGCCGCTCTACGACGAGCCTGCGCAGCGCTACTGCCCGGCCGGCGTGTATGAAGTGATCACCAAGGAAGATGGCGAGAAACGCTTCCAGATCAACGCCCAGAACTGCGTGCACTGCAAGACCTGTGACATCAAGGACCCCGCGCAGAACATCACCTGGGTGACGCCGGAAGGCGCGGGCGGACCGACTTACCCGAACATGTAAGCCATACGCTTGAACATCGAGGCTCCCGAATGGGGGCCTTTTTGTTGCCTGCGCTGTAGCAACTACCGAGCCGCGCGAGGCGGCGCCAGGCGGCCCTAGGGGTCAGGCGGCGCGCTCATCCCCCGGATTACGCTCAAAGTATCGCTTGTACTCGCGACTGAACTGCGACGTGCTCTGATACCCCACCCGGTGCGCCACTTGCGCCACGCCCAGGCCTTCGGCCACCAGTAAAGTCTGCGCCTTGAGCAGGCGCAGGCGCTTCAAATACTGCACGGGCGACAACAGGGTGCTGCGCTTGAAATGTTCATGGAAGGTCGACGCACTCATGTTGGCGCAACTGGCCAGGGTCTCGACGTTCAACGGCTCGTTGTAGTGGGCATGCAGATGGCTGATCGACGCCGCGATACGGGCGAACTGACCCTGCTGCTCCACCAGCGCCCGCAGCACATCGGCCTGGGGCCCGCGCAACGCGGTGAACAACAATTCGCGCAGGCGCGCCGGGCCCATGATCCGACTTTCCAGCGGATCGTGCAGGCACGACAACAGCCGCTCGACACCCCCGCGCATGCCATCGTCGAGCACCACCGAGGTCATCGACTCGGGGGTCTGCGCAGCACCGGACCGACCCGGCGCCAGCCCCATGGCCAGCACCAGCTCCCCCAACAGCACCCGGTCAATGGCCACCGAGACCCCAAGCAAGGGGGCATCGGGCAAGGCATAGGTTTCGCATTCGAAGGGCACCGGCAACGCCTGGATCAGGTAGTGCCCGGCCCCGTACTCCAGGGTCCGCGGCCCCAGGTACGCCAGTTTGCTGCCCTGGGCGATGATCATCAGGCTCGGCTCATAGATATGCGGGCCACGGGCAACGTCGCAACTGGCGCGCAGTACCTGCACGCCGGGCAACGCGGTCGGGGTGAAGCCATCGCCGGCGGCCAGCGGCTCGATCAGCGCCACCAGGCTGGCATTGGCGTCGAGATGACGGGTCAGCAACATAGGAGAAACTTCGCGAAAAATGGGGTGAAAGCATCATCGCAGGTCTGTTCGCCAATGGGAGCCTTTGCAGGCCAATGCCGGAGGATTAGGCATGACACCCGGAGGAATCGCCATGGCCGTTGGCCGGCCGGGCGCCCAGAATGCGCCACCTCACCTGTCACTGCTTTTGCGAGGTTCACCATGTACACCGCCATCGGTTACGCCGCCCAGTCGGCCACCACTCCCCTCGCCCCCGTGCAATTCCAACGCCGCAGCCCACGGGCTGACGACGTGGCGATCGAGATCCTGTACTGCGGCGTCTGCCACTCCGACATCCACCAGGCACGCAACGAATGGGGGATTGCCGTTTACCCGTTGATGCCGGGCCACGAGATCGTCGGCCGTGTCACGGCCATCGGCTCCCACGTCAGCCAGCACAAAGTCGGCGACCTGGTCGGCGTCGGCTGTATGGTCGACTCGTGCCGCCACTGCGAAGCCTGCCAGGCCGATCTGGAGCAGTACTGCCTCGAAGGCCCGACCATGACCTACGCCACCCCGGACCGGGTCGACGGCAGCAACACCATGGGCGGCTACTCCGACAGCATCGTGGTCAGCGAACACTTTGTGGTGCGCATCCCGCCGCAACTGGACCCTGCCAGTGCCGCACCGATCCTCTGCGCGGGTATCACCACGTATTCGCCCCTCAAGCACTACGGCGTGAAGGCGGGCGACAAGGTCGGCATTCTCGGCATGGGTGGCCTGGGCCACATGGGGATCAAGTTCGCCAAGGCCATGGGCGCCGAAGTGACGCTGTTCACCCGCTCGGCCAGCAAGGCTGAAGAGGGTCGTCGCCAGGGGGCTGACCACGTGATCGTCAGCACCGATGCCGCGCAGATGGAAGCGGCGGCCGGGCAGTTCGACTTCCTGCTCGACACCATCCCGGTGCAGCACGACCTCAACCCCTACCTCGACACCCTGCGCTTTGACGGCGTGCACATCCTGGTGGGGCTGATTGAACCGGTCGACCCACCGGTCCATGCCGGCAAACTGGTGATGAGCCGCCGAGTACTCGCCGGCTCATTGATTGGCGGCATTGCCGAAACCCAGGAAGTCCTGGATTTCTGCGCCGAACACGGGATCACCTGTGATATCGAGATGCTCGATATCCGTCAGATCAACGAGGCATACGCGCGCATGATCGCCGGTGACGTGAAGTACCGCTTTGTCATCGACATGGCGACCCTCAAGGCCTGAACACGGCTTCAGCGCCCCTCGGCGAAATCACGCAGGACATTGCCATCCATGCGATAGCGTACCCACTCTTCCTGGGGCTGGGCGCCGAGGGATTTGTAGAACTCGATGGCCGGGGTATTCCACTCCAGCACACTCCACTCAAAGCGCCCGCAGTCGTTGGCGCAAGCAATCTTCGCCAGGTGGCGCAGCAAGTATTTGCCTGCGCCACCGCCGCGCTGCTCGGGCGTGATGTACAGGTCTTCAAGGTACAGGCAGTTACTGCCCAGCCAGGTCGAATAGCTGAAGAAGAACACCGCAAACCCGATCGGCAGGCCATCGCGCAGGCAGATCAGACCGTGAGCGGTGGCACCTTCACTGAACAGGCTGCGCTCGATGTCGGCCACACTGGCGATGACTTCATGTCGGGCGCGCTCGTAATCCGCCAGCTCGGTGATGAAGGCGAGGATTTGGGGGGCATCGCTGGGTGTGGCCGGGCGGATCTCGATCGACATGGACGTCCCTTGAGAACGAATGAAAACGCCATACTATGTCGCCGATCGACGTTCGTCACATGGCACTGTCAAACTTTGTGCAGGCAACGCTCTTGTTGAGCTACGGACTCGCGCCTCAAAAGGGTTACTCCGCCACCCACTAACCCTGAGACCACCAACCTCAGAACAAACACCCGGGCTGGCCGTGGTAGATAAGGTCTCGACAAACCTACCGGTCACGAGATCTCTCCATGCCCCGCCACCCCACCCCGGACTCCGCCGTTTCGGGAAAACTGTTTGGCCTGTTCTGCCTCGCCAGCTACCTGCTGTCGCTGTCCTACGGCTCGACCTTTTTACTGTCCCTGTTGATCAGCTTGCGCGGCGGCAACGAGCACGATGCCGGCAGCGTGATTTCTGCCGCGATGCTCAGCACCTTCGCCGCGGTGATTATTTCCGGCCACTTGTCAGACTTGTTCGGTGCGGCGCGTTCGATTGCCTTGTTCGGCAGCTTGCTGGTACTGGCCAGCCTGGGGTTTGCCCTGACGCCAGGTGTTGGTAATGCCCTGCTGTTTTTCGGCCTGACGTTGGGCCTGGGCTGGGGCGTGTTTTACACCCTGGGGCCGATCATCGTGGCCATGCTGGTGGCCCCGGCTCAACGGGCCAGGTATTTCGCCCTGCTGTCGGGCAGCATGATGACCGGCATCGGCTCCGGGCCCTTGCTGGGCCGCGCCGCCAGTGCCTTGGGTTATCCGCTGAGCAGCGCGTTTTTTCTCGCGGCACTCGCCAGCCTGGTCGGCGCGCTGCTGTTCTGGCGCCTGGGCGCGGTGCTTGCGCAACGTCCCAATCAGTTGGGCAATGCCGCGCTGTCGCGCATTTCCTGGGCGGCGACGGTACGGGTAATGTCCTCCAAGGCGCTGTTCCCGATCATCATGGTGGGCCTCGGCGGTTGTGTCTTCGGCGGATTGTCGAGCTTCCAGACCAGCTACGCCGCCTCGCGCGCGCTGGATTACTCACTGTTCTTTCTCGGCTTCATGAGCGCGGCGATTACCAGCCGCATGTTGATTGCCAGCTTTGTGGTCAGGCGCGACCCCTACTGGGCATCCTGCCTGCTGTCGGGGTTGATGGTGGTGTCGGTGCTGATGTTTGGCTTCGTCGTCGACGATGCCTTCAGCTACCTGCTGGCGGCCGTGGTGCTGGGTATCGGCTACGGCCTGACCTACTCGGTGATCAATGGCCTGGCAGCCAACGAAGCCCCGCCTGGTAGCACCCCGCAAGCCCTGCTGCTATTCAGCCTGGGCTATTTTGTCGGAGTCTTCGGTTTTCCCTGGCTGGCGGGCCGGCTCATCGTCGAGCAAGGGCTGCCGACGATGTTGCTGGTGGTGCTGGGCGTAGCGCTGTTGAACTGGCTTATTACGGTTGGGCGGTTGGTGTGGCGCTGGCTGGTCGTGAGCAAGGCATTGCAGGAAGCGTAGGGCTAAGGGCCCCTTCGCTGACAAGCCATGCTCCTACAGGAGATAGGGAGTGTTCGTGACAGTCGCGATCAGGGTTCGAGCCCGATCGGGAAAAACTCGCCACCGCTGTACACCCCCAGCCAGCGCTGGCCGTCGAGCTCGCGGGTGACAGCGAGTTCGACCAGTTGGTAGAACACGTTACGATGGATCAAGGCTTCGAGGTTGGTCCGCACGTGTACATAAGGGGCAGGCTCCTGGGTCTGCGGGTCGATGACCACTCGCAAGGGGTGCTCGGCCCCGGCTTCGGTGACTTCCTCCACGTTGGTGGTGAAACGCAGCACCTGGGACTCGCCCTCACCCTCCACCTCCAGGGTCACGGCCACGAAGGGCGCGTCATCGACCTTGATCCCGACCTTCTCCACCGGAGTGATCAGGAAATAATCGTCACCGTCGCGGCGGATGATGGTCGAGAACAGCTTGACCATCGGCTTGCGCCCGATCGGCGTACCCAGGTAGTACCAGGTGCCATCGCGGGCGATGCGCATGTCGATGTCGCCACAGAAATCGGGGTTCCACAGATGAACCGGCGGCAAGCCTTTGGACTTGGGGATTTGCCCCAGCAGATCGTTAGCTTTTTGCGCACCACTCATGTTGTTCTCCCGTTGAACTACTGATCGCCCAGACCCAACAGGCTACGCGCATATTGCGCCAGCGGCGGGCCCAGCAGATCTTCTGGCCTGGTGTCGTGGAACGTCAGTAAACCGCCACGACTCTTGATCCGTGCAGTATCAATCAAATACTGGGTGCTGGTCTCGATCAACATCAGTTGAATCACCCCTTTGTCGATGCCCAGACGATCGACCGCCTCTTGATCGAGCCACTCATCCGAGTTGCCGATGCGGTCGTCGGCGCTGGCAAAGCGGGTGTAAAGCAGGTAATGGGCGCCGGCGGCTCGTGCCTCGCCCATGGCGGCATCCAGGCCCTCGGGCGCGCGGGCGCGACGGACCATCGGGAAATACTCGATAAAGCCGTTGAAGGCCTGTTCGGCTACCACGTTGGGGCGCGGCTCGGCACTGCCCGGCGGGGCAAACGGGCCCTGGGCAATGTAAATGAACGAGTCTGGCTGAATACGCAGATTGTTCACCCGACGGCTGTCGCTGTGATCGAGAAAACCGGCGTCGCTCATCTGATAGCGAACCCCTTCGCCCATGTCGCTGACAGTCATGCAGCCGCCAAGCGTGACAACCGCCAGCAGCAATACCAGGCTACGCATCCTTACCCTCCAGAAGCCGGTGCCGGAAAACCGGCGAATCCGGGCAAGATGCAGCTTCCGCGCCAGCTCAGCCGCCGATGATCTTCATCACGGTCGCGCCACCGGAGAATGCCACTTCCTGCTTGTCCCCCAGCGCCTTGACCAACAGCCGTTGCAACGCCGGCAAGGCCTGGTGACGGGGCTTGTCCAACAGATCGCCGACATAGTGCCGATTGCTCGATGACAGGCAGCCATGCAGCCAGCCCGTGGACGACAGGCGCAAGCGCGAGCAAGTCCGACAGAACGGCACGCTTTCATTGGCAATCACGCCGAAATGGCCGAGCCCGGGGATTTCATAGCGCACCGCCGTGGCATCCACCGGCGCATCGGCTTGCAGGTACTCATAGCGCTCGCCAATCAGGCTGAGCAACTGCTGGAGGCTGACGAACTGCTGCAGGAAGGCATTCGAGTCAGACGCCAGGTGGCCCATGCGCATCAGTTCGATAAAACGCAGCTCGTAGCCGCGCTCAAGACAGTAATCGAGCAAGGGCATCACCTGGTCCAGGTTCTGCCCGCGCAGCGGCACCATGTTGACCTTGATCTTGATGCCCGCGGCGCGGGCCTGTTGCATGCCATCGAGCACGGTTGGCAGATCGCCGCCGCGCGCAATGCCGCGAAAGGCCGCCGGGTCGAGGGTATCGAGGGACACGTTGATCCGGCGAATGCCGGCATCCACCAGCAAGGGCAGCTTCTTGCCCAGTAACTGGCCGTTGGTGGTCAGACTGATGTCGGCCAGCCCCATCTGCCCGACCGCCTGCATGAAGGTTTCCAGCTTCGGGCTCACCAGCGGTTCGCCGCCGGTAATGCGCAACCGTTCGATGCCGGCCGCCTCGATCAGGTAAGCGACCCCACGCGCCATGGCGTCGGCCGACAGTTCGTCCTGCGCAGCCACCAGCCGCTTGCCGTTAGGCACACAGTAGGTACAGGCATAGTTGCAGGCGGAGGTCAGGCTGACGCGCAAATTGCGGAAGCGCCTGCCTTGTCGGTCAACAATCATGGATTACTCCGGCGGAAGTCGGTGCGGAAAAGCTAAAACTTGACTTACAAATCAAGTTTTAGCAATACCTAAGCCTGAGTATATTCCTGGGGCAGTGCGCCATACAGGGAAAACATGGCGCAATAAGGCCGCTGAATGAGTCAGCTGCCTGGCGTGTCGGTATCGCGCTTGCGCTTGTTGCCCATGCGCACGCCGATATCCATCAGGAACTGGAAGAAGCCTTCCTGATCTTCCAGCACATTGCTCCAGAACGGCGAGTGATACAGCGCCACCGCGCCATGCACCAACGCCCAGGACGCGCAGTAGTGGAAATACGGCGGCACGTCTTCCAGCTTGCCTTCGCTGATCCGGCCCTTGATCAACAGGGTCAGGCGCTCGAAGTTGGAGGCGCGGATCTTGTGCAGTTCCTCGACCATCTCCGGTACCTGGTTGCCCTTGACCACCTTCTCTTCCAGACGATCGAACAACCGGTAGCGTTGTGGATCGCGCATGCGGAATTCGAAGTAGGCCCGGGACAGGGCTTCCTTATCCTTGTCGACATCGGCAGAGTGCAGCAGCTCGTTCAGGTCACGCTCGTAATCGAGCATCAGGCGCAGATAGATCTCCGCCTTGGACTTGAAGTGCTTATAGATGGTGCCTTTGCCGATACCCACGGCATCAGCGATCATCTCGACGGTGACACTGTCTTCACCTTGTTCGAGGAACAGCTTGAGCGCGGTGTCGAGAATTTCTTGCTCGCGGCGACGAAACTCACGGACCTTACGAGGTTCTTTGTGCATAAGAAAAAGGTCTGTAGGGGTCAAAATTCGAAGCCGCGTATTATGCCTAACTTGCGCCAAATTGCACGGATCATCCGACCATGACTACGTTTCTTGATGAATTTGTACAGGCTCCGGGCCTTCGCTATTTGAATCATGCGGCTGTCGCGCCCTGGCCAAATCGGGCTGCCAGTGCCGTGGCGCGCTTCGCCCAGGAGAACGTTTTACTGGGTGCACGGGATTATTCGGACTGGATGGCGCTTGAGCAACGCCTGCGTGAACGCCTGATGCGACTGCTAAACGCGCCGTCGACGGATGATATCGCGCTGGTCAAAAATACGTCTGAAGCGCTGTCCTTTGTCGCCTTCGGACTGCCCTGGCAGAGCGGTGACCAGGTCGTCATCAGTGACGAGGAGTTCCCGTCCAACCGCATCGTCTGGGAAGCCCTGGCTGTGCAAGGCGTCGAAGTGATCCAGGCCAGCCTCAAGGGTGATGACCCGGAAGGCGCGCTGCTGGCTGCCTGTGGTCCCCGCACGCGCTTGATGTCGGTCAGTGCTGTGCAATTTGCCAGCGGCCTGCGCCTGGACCTGCAACGCCTGGGCGCCGGCTGTAAACAACAGAACGTGCTGTTTTGCATCGACGCCATTCAGCAACTCGGCGCCCTGCCCTTCGACGTCCAGCGCTATCAATGCGACTTTGCCATGGCCGACGGCCACAAATGGCTGCTGGGCCCTGAGGGCCTGGGGGTGTTCTACGTGCGCAGCGAACTGCGCGAACAACTCAAGCTGCACGAATTCGGCTGGCACATGCTTGAACACATGGGCGACTACCGCCGCACCACCTGGGAGCCAGCCAAAAGCGCCCGGCGTTTTGAGTGCGGCAGCCCGAACATGCTCGGTGCGATGGCCCTGGAGGCCAGCCTGTCATTATTGGAAGAAGTCGGCATGCCAACCGTCGCCGCCCTGATTGCCGAACGTATGCAGTGGCTGCAGGACGGTTTGGGCGCAATCGCCGGGATCACTGTGCACAGCCCGCTGAATCCGGCCCGTCGCGGGGGGATTTTCTCTTTCAGCATCGATGGCATCGATAATCAGGTGTTGTACGAGGCCCTGAAGGCCGAGCAGGTGGTGTGTATTCCGCGCGGCCCCGGCGTGCGCTTTTCTCCGCATTTCTATACCGAAAAACGCGTGATCGACGAAACTATCGCCATAGTCTCAGCCATCGCCAAGCAATGAGAACTCAAGCGAAGCGCCGGTATTCCAAATATGTTTAAGAAACCCGGGGAGCAAACTGGACTCGGCGCAATACTGATCAATACTTGAAATGTCGGCGCGTCATCTCCCCCAAGTGGCGCGTGGATATAGGTACCAACGGACCGCGTGCCTTTGTTTTACTCCTAATGGTCTTAACCCGGATTCACCCCCCAGAACCCGGGTTTTTTTTGCCTGCGATTTGCCCCTAGGCCGTCGCTCAAGCCGATTTGACGTGAGCCAAGGGGAACAGACGCTTGAAGTTTTCGGTGGTCTGCTCGGCAAACCGCTCGTAGGACTCACCGCGCAGCATCGCCAGGAACTCCGCCACTTCGCGCACATACTGCGGCAGGTTCGGCTTGCCACGGTAGGGAATCGGCGCCAGGTAGGGTGAATCGGTTTCCACCAGCAGACGATCGGCCGGCACTTTGCTCGCGACGTCGCGCAAGGCATCGGCATTACGAAAGGTCACGATGCCGGACAACGAGATGTAGAAGCCCAGGTCCAGTGCCGCCTTGGCCATGTCCCAGTCTTCGGTAAAGCAATGCAGCACGCCCGCCTGAGGCAAGGCCGCCTCGCGCAGCAATGCCAGGGTGTCGGCGCGCGCGCCACGGGTGTGGACGATCACCGGCTTGCCCGTTTGCTGGGCGGCTTGCAGGTGCAGGCGGAAAGATTGCTGCTGCAACTCGGCCGCCTCTGGCTCGTAATGGTAGTCAAGGCCCGTCTCGCCAATGGCTACCACCCGCGGGTGATTGAGCTCTTGCAACAGCCAGTCCAGCGCCGGTGCTGCGCCCGGCTGGACGTCCAGCGGGTGCACGCCCACTGAGCAGTCGACGTCGCTGTAACGCTCGGCAAGCGCCTTGACGTCGGCCGCATTGTCGACACTGACGCCGATACACAGGAAATGCCCGACCCCACGCTGGCGCGCCGCTTCAAGGGCAGTGTCCAGGGAGCCGTCGTGGGCGGCGAGATCGAGACGGTCGAGATGGCAATGGGAATCTACAAGCATAGTGAGGTTGCAACTAAATCGTATGGGTGGGGCGCCCGGACATCATCCGGGCAGCACGGTTTAACGTTGAGCCGGCAGCCCTGTCCACTGCACCAGCAGGGCTTCGAGCAGCAGCACACGGTTGAGGTTAGCCTTGCTCAGGACCTTCTGCCGCTGGGCCAGGATCCAGTCCTGGATGTCCAACACCTTGCCCTGGGAGGACTTCTGCGCCAGGTACTGCACCACCTTGCGCATATCCTCCAGGCCTAGGCCGGCTTCATCCTGGGTCAGTTGATAACGCAGGATCAGGCTCGACCAATCGCAGAACCAGTCGAACAACAACAGCAGCGGGATCGCATTCCAGCCTTCGGCCAGTTGGGTGGGTGACTGCTGTTGCTTGAGCAGCTTCTTGACCCCGTCGACCACCAGCGCCCGCTGTTCGCGCACGCCCTGGGCCTGCAGGGTGACGGCCGCCAGGGGTGAGCCGGCCGCCAGGGTCAGTAACTCGACCCGCTCCTCTTCGGAGCAATCAGGCAAGGCCCGGGCCAGCCACGTCAGGCTCATGGCCTCGCTGGGCAACGGACAGGCCTGTTGCACACAGCGACTCTTGATGGTCGGCAACAGGCGGCTGGTCTGGTGGCTGACCAGCAGCAGCACGGTGTCGCCGGACGGCTCTTCGAGGCTTTTGAGCAAGGCGTTGGCGGCGTTGATGTTCATCGACTCCACCGGCTCGATCAGCACCACCTTGCGCCCGCCCAACTGTGCGGTCTGGACCACGAAGCCGACCAGATCACGGACCTGGTCGACCTTGATCGCCTTGTCCGCCTCTTCGGGCTCGAGGATGTAGTTGTCCGGGTGGCTGCCGGCCTTGAGCAGCAGGCAGGATTTGCATTGCCCGCAGGCGTCCAGGCCGTCTGGCCGCTGGCACAGCAGGCGCGCCATCAAGCGCTCGGCCAAGTCGCGCTTACCGATGCCCTTGGGGCCGTGGAGCAGATAGGCGTGGGCGTGCTGCCCGCGACCGGCCAGTTGCTGCCAGAGGCTGTCCTGCCACGGATAGGCTTCAGCCACGGTGACGCTCCAGCAACTGTGGCAGCAAGCCGTTCAGCGCCTGCTGCACCTGCGCCAACGGCTGGGCAGCGTCCACCAACAAGTAACGCGCCGGATCGGCCGCGGCACGCTGGAGGAATGCCCCGCGCACGGCCTCGAAGAACACCCGGCCTTCCAGCTCGAACCGATCCAGTCGGCCACGGGCACTGGCGCGGGCCATACCGATCTCGATCGGCAAATCGAACACCAGGGTCAGGTCCGGGCGCAAGTCGCCCTGGACGAAGGTTTCCAGCGCCGCGATGCGCTCCAGCGACAACCCGCGGCCAGCCCCCTGGTAGGCGTAGGTCGAATCGGTAAACCGGTCACAGAGCACCACCGCGCCGCGCGCCAGCGCCGGACGGATGACCTCGGCCAGGTGCTGGGCGCGCGCGGCGAACACCAGCAACAGCTCGGTGTCGGCATGCATGACTTCATCGACCGGCGCCAGCAGCACTTCGCGGATACGCTCGGCCAAGGGGGTACCGCCCGGCTCACGCGTCAGCACCACCTCGATACCGGCGTCACGCAGGCGTTCGGCCAGGTATTCGCGGTTGGTGCTTTTGCCGGCGCCTTCAGGGCCTTCCAGGGTAATAAACAAGCCAGTCACAGGCAGTCCTTAGTCAGAGTCATTGCGGGCTTTGCGGTGCCTGGGCATCAGGCGGCGCAGAGGGAAGTGACTGCGGGGCCGTCTCAGGCGTTTCGAGCGCTTCGGGCACCTCTGGCGCTACCGGCACCTCGGGCGTCACCGCACCATTGGCCGGCGCGGGGCTGGAACGGTAATCGGCGCGGCGCTTGAGTTGATATTCGCGCACAGCGTTGTTGTGGGCATCCAGGTCATCGGAAAACACATGACTGCCGTCGCCGCGCGCCACGAAATACAGGCTGCTGCCCGGCACCGGGTTAAGGGCCGCATGAATCGCTTCACGACCCACCATGGCAATCGGGGTCGGCGGCAGGCCGAAAATCACATAGGTGTTATAGGGGGTAGGTTCTCGCAGAGACGCGCGGGTCAATTTGCCGTTATAGCGCTCACCCAGGCCATAGATCACGGTCGGATCGGTCTGCAGCATCATGCCAATCTGCATGCGCCGCACAAACACCCCGGCAATCTGCCCGCGCTCCTGCGGCACGCCGGTTTCCTTCTCCACCAGGGATGCCATGATCAGCGCCTGGTAGGGCTCACGGTAAGGCACATCCGGGGAACGCTTGCTCCATTCCTTGGCCAGGACTTCTTCCAACCGATCGTAAGCCTTTTCCAGCACTTCAGCGTCGGTCATGCCGCGCACAAAACGATAGGTGTCCGGAAAGAACCGGCCCTCGGGGAATACGCCGGCATGGCCGAGCTTTTCCATCAGCTCGCTGTCGCTGAGGCCGGCGAGGGTCTGTTCGAGCTTGTCGTTTTTCGCCAGCGCTGCGCGCACCTGGCGGAAATTCCAGCCTTCCACCAGTGTCAGGCTGTACTGGACCACTTCGCCGCGCTGCCACAGGCCGATCAAGCCTTGTGCGCTCATGCCCGGCAACATGCGGTACTCACCACTGTGCAAGGGTTGGGTGACCAGGTTGAAGCGCCAGTACAGGCGCAGCCAGAAAGCGTCCTCGAGCACGCCGTCGGCTTCCAGGCGATTGAAGGTCCCGGACGGTGTCGAGCCAGTGGGTACGTCGAGTAACTCTTCCTGAGTAATGTTGAGCGGCTGTTCCAGCGCCGAATTGATTTTCCAGGCCGAAGCGCCCAGCAGCAGCCCCGCCAGAACCAATCCGGTTTCCAGCAGCAGCAAGAGTTTACGTCTCACGAATCAAGCATCCAGTAGCGCGCGGGCAATTCCCTGCAGTTTACGGGTGAGCGGCCCAACCGGCCAGCTCAGCGCAGCATACGCGTTTACCGGCCAGAGGCCGTAGACGCTGTTGCAGACGAAGACTTCATCAGCCTGTTGCAGTTGTTCGAGGCTGATGTCGGTGATTTCAGTGGGGATCCCCAGTGACTTGGCTTGAAACAATAATTCAGCACGCATGACCCCAGCGACCCCACAACGCCGCAAATCGGCGGTCACCAGCACACCATGCCGCACAATGAACAGATTACTGAACACGCCTTCGATGACATTGGCATCCAGGTCCAGCATCAGCCCTTCTGCGTATTCAGGCCCCTGCCACTCGGCGCGGGCAAGGACTTGCTCAAGACGATTGAGGTGCTTGAGGCCTGCCAGCAGCGGCTGGCTGGACAAGCGTGTGGCACAAGGGAACAGCCGCACGCCTTGATCGGCATGAACGCTCGGATAACGTGCAGGGGGATTGCCTTGCAGGATACGCCGCGGCGCAGCAGCAGGGTCGAAGGCATAACCGCGCTGACTGTCGCCGCGAGTCAGGATCAGCTTGAGCACGCCGTCGCCGAGCTCGGTGGCATAAGCCACCAGTTCGGCGCGAAGCCGCCCGTGATCCGCCGCCAGCGCCAGGCGAGCGCAGCCTTCGGCCAGGCGTTGCAGGTGGCGCTCCAGCAATACGAGTTGACCGCCCTTGACGGCGATGGTCTCAAACAGGCCATCGCCGTAGGCCAGGCCGCGGTCTTTTAGCGACAGTGCGTCAGCCGGCTGACCGTCGACCCAGCTTTCCATCAATCGGCGAACCGGCGGAACACCAGGGAGCCGTTGGTGCCACCAAAGCCGAAGGAGTTGGACAGCACCACGTCGATATCCATGTTGCGCGCAGTGTGCGGCACAAAATCGAGATCGCAGCCTTCGTCCGGCTCGTCCAGGTTGATGGTCGGCGGCGCGACCTGGCCGTTGATCGCCAGCACGCTGAAGATCGCCTCGACGGCGCCCGCAGCACCCAGCAGGTGGCCGGTCATGGACTTGGTCGAGCTGACGGCCAGCGTGTAGGCGTGATCACCGAACACGGTCTTGATCGCCCGGGCTTCGGCGAGGTCGCCGGCCGAGGTCGAGGTGCCATGGGCATTGATGTACTGCACCTGGTCGCCATTGATCCGCGCATCGCGCAGGGCGTTGGCGATGCAACGTGCCGCACCGGCACCGTCCGCCGGAGGCGAGGTCATGTGGTAGGCATCGCCGCTGGTACCAAAACCAATCAGCTCGGCGTAGATGGTCGCCCCGCGCGCCTTGGCGTGCTCCAGCTCTTCGAGAACCAGGGCGCCGGCGCCGTCGGACAGGACAAAGCCATCACGCCCCTTGTCCCAGGGACGGCTGGCGCGGGTTGGCTCGTCATTGCGGGTGGACAGTGCACGGGCAGCACCAAAGCCGCCCATGCCCAGGCCACACGCGGCCATCTCGGCACCGCCGGCAATCATCACGTCGGCTTCGCCGTAGGCAATGTTGCGCGCCGCCATGCCGATACAGTGGGTACCGGTGGTGCAGGCGGTGGCGATGGCGTAGTTAGGTCCCTGTATACCCAGGTGGATCGACAGGAAGCCGGAAATCATATTGATTATCGAGCCCGGTACGAAAAACGGAGAGATCCGTCGTGGCCCGGAATCATGCAGCGTGCGGCTGGTTTCTTCGATATTGGTCAGTCCGCCAATACCCGAGCCCATGGCCACGCCGATACGCTCACGGTTGGCATCGGTGACTTCCAGGCCGGCATTACGCACCGCCTGAAACCCGGCCGCCAGGCCGTATTGAATGAACAGGTCGAGTTTGCGAGCTTCCTTGACCGACAGGTACTCCTCGACATTGAAGCCCTTTACCGAGCCGCCAAAACGAGTGGAATAGGCAGAAAGGTCAGTGTGTTCGATCAGACCAATGCCACTGCGGCCAGCCAGAATGCCCTGCCAGCTGCTCGGCACATCCGTGCCCAGTGGCGACAACATACCCATACCGGTGACTACGACGCGTCTACGCGACACAGCACTCTCCTTTTTTCAAATGACGACTTTGCATCAGACCTAAAGAAAAAACCGCACGCCATGATGGCAGTGCGGTTTTTCCATGACAGCTAACAACGATTACAAACTATTACGCCTGGTGGCTAGTAACGTAGTCGATGGCAGCTTGTACAGTAGTGATCTTCTCAGCTTCTTCGTCAGGGATTTCGGTCTCGAATTCCTCTTCCAGAGCCATCACCAGCTCAACGGTGTCAAGGGAGTCGGCACCCAGGTCTTCAACGAAGGAAGCAGTGTTCACCACTTCTTCTTCTTTAACGCCCAGTTGCTCAGCAACGATTTTCTTGACGCGCTCTTCGATGGTGCTCATACCTTGTTTTCACTCCTAATGGACAAATTCAGGCAGCTGGCCAGTGGGTAAGTGTATAGAAAGGCTTTTCAGTTTTTCAACTGAAAGCTTCACTCCTCAAACCCTGACGACCGGCTGCCTATAAATAGATTGCAGCTTTATAACGGATTTTAGACAGCTCGTATGACATTTTTTTGAAGCAATCCGTCACATTTAACTCATGTACATCCCGCCGTTCACCGGGATTGTAGCCCCAGTAACGTAAGCCGCACCGTCCGACGCAAGAAAAGCGACCACAGACGCGATCTCTTGAGCTTGCCCCAGACGACCCAGCGGAATTTGTGTCTGCAGGGCTTCACGCTGCGCTTCAGGCAGTTCGCGGGTCATATCGGTGTCGATGAACCCAGGGGCTACCGAGTTGACCGTAATCGAGCGCGAACCCACTTCACGGGCCAAAGCGCGACTGAAACCTTCCAGACCTGCCTTGGCGGCTGCATAGTTTACTTGGCCTGCGTTGCCCATGGCACCCACAACCGAACCAATACTGATAATTCGACCCCAACGCGCCTTGGTCATGCCCCGCAAAACGCCCTTGGACAGGCGGAACAGACTGTTCAGGTTGGTATCGACGACGTCATGCCATTCGTCATCTTTCATCCGCATCATCAGATTATCGCGGGTGATACCGGCGTTATTGACCAGAATCGCCGGCGGACCGAACTGCTCCTGGATGCTCGCCAGAACGCTGGCCACGGACTCGTCGCTGGTGACATTGAGTTCCAGGCCCGTGCCTTGAATACCATGCTCCTTCAGGGTGGCGGCAATGCGCTCAGCACCCGAGGCGGAAGTCGCAGTACCCACCACGATGGCACCCTGACGACCCAATTCCAGGGCGATAGCCTGGCCGATGCCACGGCTCGCACCGGTGACCAGTGCAACTTTACCTTGCAGACTCATGCAAGCTTCTCCTGATTCAGGCCAACGCTGCACGAGTGGCAGCGAAAGCGTCTGGGGTATTGAGGTTGGATGTCGACACGCCTTCGGCGCAGCGCTTGTTCAGGCCGGCCAGGACTTTGCCCGGGCCGCACTCGACCAGATTGGTCGCGCCCTTGGCGGCCAGCGCCTGTACGGACTCGACCCAGCGTACAGGCTTGTACAGTTGCTCAAGCAGATCACGCTTGAGGGTTGGCAGATCGGCCGGTACCTGCGCACTGACGTTCTGCACCACCGGAATCTGCGGGGCCTGCCAGTCGATTGCGGCGACGGACTCGGCAAACTGCTCGGCCGCCGGACGCATTAGCTCACAGTGCGATGGCACGCTGACCGGCAACGGCATGGCGCGCTTGGCACCCCGCGCCTTGCAGCCTTCAATGGCACGTTCGACAGCCGCCTTGGCGCCGGCGATTACCACCTGGCCCGGGGAGTTGAAGTTGACCGCGCTAACCACTTCGCCTTGCGCCGCTTCGGCACAGGCCGCCAGCACGTCGGCATCGTCCAGGCCGAGAATCGCGGCCATGGCGCCCTGCCCGGCCGGAACGGCTTGCTGCATCAGCTGACCACGACGCTCGACCAGCTTCACGGCATCGCCCAGGCTCAGGCTGCCCGCAGCGACCAAGGCGCTGTATTCGCCCAGGCTGTGACCGGCCACATAAGCCGGACGCGCGCCGCCCTCAGCCAGCCACAGGCGCCACAGGGCGATCGAGGCGGTCAGGATGGCCGGCTGGGTCTTGTCGGTTTGGTTGAGCTGCTCTTCCGGCCCTTGCTGGGTCAGTGCCCACAGGTCGTAACCCAGTGCATCGGAAGCTTCTTTGAATGTTTCGAGGATCAACGGATATTGCGCGCCCAACTCGGCCAGCATGCCGAGGGACTGCGAGCCCTGCCCTGGAAAGACGAATGCGAGGGAAACAGACATGTAACAAGCCCCTAATGATCTTGTCGTCGGAGAGTTGACGCCCCGTTGTGGGGACGCAAGAAACTGACAGTTGGATGGCCAATTGAACCGAGCGGTCACATTTAAGCATTGTCCGACGAAAATGCCTAAAGCAGCAAATCCTCAAGACGCCCACGGAGTCGCTGTGGCAGATTCTCCTGGATCTCGATCAAGGCTCGCTGGATCGCACTCTGAAAGCCCTGCACACCAGCCGAACCGTGACTCTTGACCACAATCCCCTGCAACCCGAGGAAGCTCGCACCATTGTGCCGGGCGGGCGCCAGGTCAGCCTGCAAACGCCTCATCAAGGGCAAGGCCAGGGCACCCACCACCTTCGACGCAAGATTGCGCTTGAACAGGGCCTCGATGCGCCCGGCAATCATGGTCGCCAGGCCTTCGCTGGACTTGAGCAGGATATTGCCGACAAAGCCGTCACAGACCACCACATCCGCCTCCCCCCGGTACAAGCCATCACCCTCGACAAAACCGATGTAGTTCAGGCCCCGGGCACCTTGCAACAGCGTCGCCGCAAGCTTGACCTGTTGATTGCCCTTGATGTCCTCGGTGCCTATGTTCAACAACGCCACCCTGGGCCGGGCGATCCCCAGCGTCTCAGCCGCCACCGACCCCATCACCGCAAACTGGAACAGGTGCTCGGCACTGCAATCGACGTTGGCCCCCAGGTCCAGTAACTGGCAGTAACCCTTTTGTGTCGGGATCGCCGCGACCATCGCTGGCCGATCGATACCCGGCAACGTCTTGAGCACGAACCGCGACAACGCCATCAGCGCTCCGGTGTTACCGGCACTGACGCAGGCCTGGACCTTGCCATCACGCAGCAACTCAAGCGCCACGCGCATCGACGAATCGGGCTTGCCACGCAGGGCCTGGGCGGGTTTTTCGTCCATGGTGATGACTTCGGATGCCGGAGCAATCGACAGGCGTGCGCGATCCACAGCCGACTGGCCAGCGATCAATTCTTCAAGAAGGGAGGGTTGACCGACAAGGGTCAGGCGCAGCGAGGGCGTAGCAGACAGACAAGCAAGGCTGGCCTGAACAATGCTGCGGGGACCGAAGTCCCCGCCCATTGCGTCAATCGCGATGACTTGAGCGGACAAGGATTACTCGTCAGCGCCCTTGTCGATCACTTTACGGCCACGGTATACGCCTTCTGGCGATACGTGGTGACGCAGGTGAACTTCACCAGTGGTCTTTTCTACGGACAGAGTGCTTGCCTCGAGAGCGTCGTGCGAACGACGCATGTCACGGGCGGAGCGGGATTTTTTGTTCTGCTGAACAGCCATAATTGATTAACTCCTAAACGTTTGGGTCACGCTTTAACTGCGCCAATACACTGAACGGGTTGGACCGCGTTACCTCGTCCTCGCTCGGTTCGGGCTCATCGAGACCCGCCGGCTGCTGGCATTCTTCCGGATGATGAGCAGGCACAATGGGCAAGGCGAGCAAAAGCTCCTCCTCGATCAGTGACTGCAGATCCAAAGGATCTTCGCCCAGTTCCAGCACGTCATAACCTTTCGGCAACGACTGGGTATTCGCACCCTCCTTTACCACAGCATAACTGCATTCGCTGTGAATCGGCAGGGTGACCAGCTCAAGACAACGCTGGCAAACCATTTTGACCTCGGTGTCGATAAAGCTGTGGATCACCACAGATTTACGTTCATCTCGTTCAAAAACGAATTTAGCCTGCACCGTACCGACAGTGTCGGAAAGCGGGTCGCAGAGTCTCTCCAAATCGGCCAGCAGCATTTCACCTTGAAGGGTGGTGCCACGATCAGCCAATTTGCGCGGGTCAACGTGAGGTGGAATCGGGTCATTCAACATAGGCGCAGCATTATAGGGATGCCCCCGCCCTTGTCAAAGGAAATTCAGCCCTGTCCGTCACTTGCAGGCCCCGCTAGAATTTGCGACTGACTTCTGGAGAGCCCTATGCTGCCTTTATTACTCGCTTCAAGCTCGGTTTATCGCCGTGAATTACTGGCTCGCCTGCAGTTGCCGTTTACCTGCAGCTCCCCGGATATCGACGAAAGCCCACTGCCTGGCGAGTCCGCCATCGAGCTGGTCAGACGCCTGGCACAGACCAAGGCCCAGGCACTGGCCGTCAGCCATCCGGAACACCTGATCATTGGCTCGGACCAGGTCGCGATCCTCGGCGACAAAATCATCGGCAAACCCCACACCTTCGACAAAGCCCGCGAACAACTGCTGGCCGCCAGCGGCGCCAGCGTGACCTTCCTCACCGGGCTGGCCCTGCTCAACAGCCAGACCGGCCACTGCCAGCTCGACTGCATCCCTTTCACCGTCCACATGCGCGCGCTCGACCCGGCGCGCGTGGAGCGCTACCTGCGCACCGAACAGCCCTACGACTGCGCTGGCAGCTTCAAGGCCGAAGGGTTAGGGGTAAGCCTGTTCCAGCGCACCGAAGGCCCGGACGCCACCAGCCTGGTCGGCCTGCCACTGATTCGCCTGGTGGACATGCTACTGGCCGAAGGCGTCCAGATCCCGTAGCAGCTGCCGAGCATGCGAGGCTGCGTCAGCGGCCGGAGGTCGCTCATCTGAACCGGCAGAGGGTCGCCACACAACCTAACGCAGCCTTCGGCAGCTGCTACACCCATAAAAAACCGGCCACGCAGGCCGGTTTTTATGTCACGCAACAATCAGCGCAAGGCTGGACCGTGAAAACCCATCCACATGGCCAACTGCTCGGCCACGCTGGCGCCGAGTTTTTTCGAGAAGCGATCGAACGGCGATTCCTGGATGGTGAAGTCCACCAGCTCTTTCTCGCCAATCACGTCCCGCGCCACCGAACTGGCACTGCCCAGGCCGTCGATCAAGCCCAGCGGCAACGCCTGCTCGCCAGACCAGACCAGCCCGGAGAACAACTCCGGATGCTCCTTATCCTTCAGCCGATCGCCGCGCCCTTTCTTCACGCTGGCGATGAACTGTTGATGAGTGGTGTCCAGCACGCCCTGCCAGAACTTTGTTTCTTCCGGTTTTTGCGGCTGGAACGGATCGAGGAACGACTTGTGTTCGCCCGAGGTATAGGTACGTCGCTCGACACCCAGCTTCTCCATGGCACCAACAAAGCCGTAGCCGGCCGCTGTAACACCAATGGAGCCCACCAGACTGGCCTTGTCGGCATAGATCTGGTCCGCAGCACTGGCAATGTAGTAGGCACCCGAGGCGCCCAGGTCGGAAATCACCGCATAAACCTTGATTTGCGGATGCAAGGCGCGCAACCGCACGATCTCGTCATAGACGTAACCGGACTGCACCGGACTGCCGCCCGGGCTATTGATCCGCAGCACGATACCCTTGACCTTGGCATCCTCGAACGCCGCACGCAGGCTGCCGACGATATTGTCGGCACTGGCCGACTCCTTGTCGGCGATCATCCCGGTGATCTCGATCAGCGCCGTGTAACCCGGGCCGCGCGTCGCGCTCTTTTCAATGTCCATCAGCGGCGTAAACAGGATCAGCGCGACAACCAGATATACAAAGGTCAACAGCTTGAAGAAAATCCCCCAACGTCGCGAACGACGCTGCTCCTGCACCCCGGCCAGCAGGGTTTTTTCCAGCAGTTTCCAGCTCTTGTCTTCGCCATCTTCAGCGCTGGCTTTGACAGGCGCTTTCCATTCGTCAGTCATTGCATCCACCCCAACCCGAACTTAATTGGCCCGCTGACCCAGCCAGGCACGCAATTGCGAAAAATGATCAATGGCCAGGCATGGCTCAAACACACGCAAGGCCTCGATGGATTGCGCCCCATAACTGACCGCCACCGATGCCATTCCGGCATTGCGAGCCATCTGCAGGTCGAAGGACGAGTCCCCCACCATCAGCGCCCGCTCAGGTCGGACCGCGCAATGCGCCAAGATCTGTTCGAGCATCAGGGGGTGCGGCTTGCTGGCGGTTTCGTCGGCGGCGCGAGTGATATCAAAATAATCTTCCCAGCCATGGGACTTCAGCACCCGATCCAGACCTCGGCGCGCCTTGCCGGTAGCCACGGCCAACTGATAACCCTCGGCACGAAACGCCTCCAGCGATTCGACCACACCCTCGAACAACGGCGAAGGCTCGGCCTCCAACGCTATGTAGTGATCGGCATAATGCTGACGGAACGCCACCAGCTCTGCATCACCGATTTGCGGATACAAGGTGCGAATCGCCTCTGGCAAACCCAGCCCGATAATGCCCTTGACCGCCAGATCGCTGCACAACTCAAAACCTGAGCGCTCAGACGCGACATGCATCGCCTCGACGATCCGACCAATGGAATCGGCCAGCGTCCCGTCCCAATCGAAAATCAGCAGCTTGCAATCAGAGGGGTGCACTCAGGCGCTCCACGGTCTTGGCCCACATTTCGTCCACCGGCGCCTGCAGCTTCAACTCACCGCCACCCGGCAGCGGCACGGTCAGCATGTAGGCATGGAGAAACAAGCGCTTGCCGCCCAGATCGCGAATTTCCTTGGAGAAACCCTCCTCGCCGTACTTGGTATCGCCAGCAATGCAGTGCCCGGCATGCAAGGTGTGGACACGAATCTGGTGAGTCCGGCCGGTAATCGGCTTGGCTTCGATCAGGGTGGCAAAGTCGCCAAAGCGACGCAGGACCTTAAATACGGTCACGGACTCCTTGCCCTCCTCCTCGTCGACTTCGACCATGCGCTCGCCGGAGCGCAGATTGCTCTTGCCGAGCGGCGCCCGGACTTGCTTGATCGAGCTCGCCCAGTTGCCGCGGACCAGCGCCATGTAGCGCTTGTCGACGCCATCGCCGCGCAATGCCGTGTGCAAGTGACGCAGCATGCTGCGCTTCTTGGCAATCATCAGCAGGCCGGAGGTATCACGGTCGAGACGATGCACCAGCTCGAGCTCCTTGCAATCGGGACGCAACTGACGAAAGGCCTCAATTACCCCGAAGGTCAAGCCGCTGCCACCGTGAACCGCAATGCCGCAAGGCTTGTTGATCACGATCAGCGCCTTGTCTTCGAAGACAATCGAGGCTTCCAGGCGTTGCAACAAGCCCTGGGCCAGGGGCACTGGCTCGTCACGCTCCGGCACACGCACCGGCGGCACGCGCACGATGTCGCCCGCCTGCAGTTTGTACTCGGGCTTGATCCGGCCTTTGTTCACGCGCACTTCGCCTTTACGCAAAATGCGGTAAATCAAGGTCTTGGGCACGCCTTTGAGCCGGGCGAGAAGGAAGTTGTCAATTCGTTGGCCGGCATATTCCGGCGAGACCTCCAGCAGTTGTACGGCTGGGGTCGGGGGGGCAGTAGTCGTCATGCCGCGAATGATAACAATTTTTTATGGAATTGAAGCACTTAATCATTGCTGCTATAGTCGCGAACGCCGCCAAAAGCGGCTGGACAGAGGACAAACGGCAAGTTGCCGGCCCTGACCAACGCAATTCATCAGGACGCGAGGCCGTCCTACGGGGCTTTCGCACCTTCTGGAAGGTTCGTGATTGTAACAAGCGCAGGTGACATGAGGCCTGAAGCGAGTGCAGCAAACAGAGTACCACTCGTCTGTTGCGCCGATATTTACGGCCAGTTCACAAAGTGCAGTCAGTCCCGAACCAGACCTGGGTCGAGAGTTTCGGAAACAACGCCTGTTACAAGCTGGGAGCCAGCCAAACAGCTTTCACCCAGTCTTGTGTAGCCATGAGCGTGGACTCCCCATTGGAGAACACGGTAAATGCCAACCCGCTGCGGATTCTGCGCGCGGCAGCACCCGAATTATCAGGGATACGTGTAGGGTGGAGATGCACAACCGTCGGACCGTGTAGCACTAGGCTTATATTTAGACGCTTCATCTCGTCCACAGTCGCCGGTTGATTCCTCCTCCTGACTGAGTGCTTAAGTAGCCACAGCAAGCAGGACGCGTACGTCGCGATGAAGGCCCACATTGGCCGGACTTCGCTGGACACGGGAATGGCCAACCACTCCCGACGCACCTGACACCGACCGTGAGAAGTCGTGTGTGCCGAACGCCGTTTCCGGCAGCCCGGAAACCGACGGTACTACATGAAAAGAATGCTGATTAACGCAACTCAACCCGAAGAGTTGCGTGTTGCACTGGTAGATGGCCAGCGCCTCTACGACCTGGACATCGAATCCGGTGCACGCGAGCAGAAGAAGGCCAACATCTATAAAGGCCGGATTACTCGCATCGAACCAAGCCTTGAGGCTGCCTTTGTCGATTTCGGCTCTGAGCGCCACGGCTTCCTGCCCCTCAAAGAAATCTCCCGCGAATACTTCAAGAAAGCCCCTGAAGGTCGCGTCAACATCAAGGACGTCCTGAGCGAAGGCCAGGAAGTCATCGTTCAGGTCGAAAAAGAAGAACGTGGCAACAAGGGCGCCGCCCTGACCACCTTCATCAGCCTGGCCGGTCGTTACCTGGTGCTGATGCCGAACAACCCACGTGCCGGCGGTATTTCCCGTCGCATCGAAGGCGAAGAGCGCAACGAACTGCGTGAAGCCCTGAACGGCCTGGTTGCCCCGGCTGACATGGGCCTGATCGTGCGCACTGCCGGCCTTGGTCGCAGCAGCGAAGAAATGCAGTGGGACCTCGACTACCTGCTGCAACTGTGGACCGCCATCAAAGAAGCCTCGCTGGATCGCTCCGCGCCATTCCTGATCTACCAGGAAAGCAACGTGATCATCCGTGCGATCCGCGACTACCTGCGCCAGGACATCGGCGAGGTGCTGATCGACAGCGTTGAAGCCCAGGACGAAGCCCTGACCTTCATCCGCCAGGTGATGCCGCAGTACGCCAGCAAGATCAAGCTGTACGAAGACAGCGTGCCGCTGTTCAACCGTTTCCAGATCGAAAGCCAGATCGAGACCGCCTTCCAGCGCGTCGTCGAACTGCCTTCCGGCGGCTCCATCGTCATCGATCCGACCGAAGCCCTGGTGTCCATCGACATCAACTCGGCGCGCGCCACCAAAGGCAGCGACATCGAAGAAACCGCCCTGCAGACCAACCTTGAAGCCGCCGAAGAAATCGCCCGTCAGTTGCGCCTGCGCGACATCGGCGGCCTGATCGTCATCGACTTCATCGACATGACCCCTGCCAAGAACCAGCGCGCCGTGGAAGAGAAAGTCCGCGAATGCCTGGAAGCCGACCGCGCTCGCGTGCAAGTCGGTCGCATCTCGCGCTTCGGCCTGCTGGAAATGTCCCGTCAGCGCCTGCGTCCATCCCTGGGCGAAAGCAGCGGCATCGTCTGCCCGCGTTGCAACGGCACCGGCATCATCCGTGACGTTGAATCGTTGTCGCTGGCGATCCTGCGCCTGATCGAAGAGGAAGCCCTGAAAGACCGTACCGCCGAAGTTCGCGCCCAGGTGCCAATCCCGGTGGCAGCGTTCCTGCTCAACGAAAAACGCAACTCGATCACCAAAATCGAACTGCGCACCCGCGCCCGCATCGTCATCCTGCCGAACGATCACCTCGAAACGCCGCACTTCGAAGTGCAGCGCCTGCGCGATGACAGCCCGGAAGCCCACACCAACCAGTCCAGCTACGAAATCGCAGCTGCCGCGGCTGAAGTGGAAGAAGTCCAACCGGCCGCCGCCACCCGCACCCTGGTTCGCCAGGAAGCCGCCGTGAAGACCGCGCCAGCCCGCGCCAACGCACCGATGCCGGTAGAAGTCGCTGCGGCTCCGGTAGCCGCTCCGGTTGCTGTGCCAGAGCCTAGCCTGTTCAAGGGCCTGGTGAAGTCGCTGGTCAGCCTGTTCGCCACCAAGGAAGAGCCCGCCGCTCCGGTAGTGGTTGAAAAACCTGCCGCCGAGCGTCCGGCCCGCAACGAAGAGCGTCGCAACGGTCGTCAGCAGAGCCGCAACCGTAACGGTCGCCGCGATGAAGAACGCAAGCCACGCGAAGAACGTGCACCGCGTGAAGAACGCGCTCCACGTGAGCCGCGCGAAGAGCGTCAACCACGCGAAGCCCGTGAAGAAACCCCGACCGTCGCTCGCGAAGAACGCGCCCCTCGCGCCCCTCGCGAGGAGCGTGCTCCACGTCCACCACGTGAAGAGCGCAAGCCACGTGGCGATCGTGAGGACCGTCCGGTACGTGAACTGCGTGAACCACTGGATGCCGCACCCGCTGCCGCTGTTGCTGCTACCGCCGTCGCTGAAGAGCGTCCGGCTCGCCAGCCACGCGAAGAGCGTGCACCGCGTCCGCCGCGTGAAGAGCGTCAACCACGTGCCGAACAGGTTGCTGCCCCGGTTGCCGAAGAAGAACTGGTAACCAGCGAAGAGCAACTGTCGGAAGATGGCCAGGACAACGCCGAAGGCGATCGTCCACGCCGCCGCTCCCGTGGCCAGCGTCGCCGCAGCAACCGTCGTGAGCGTCAACGTGATGCCAACGGCAATGTCATCGAAGGCTCGGAAGAGTCCGAAGGCAGCGAAGAGCCAACAGGCGCTGAACTGGCTGCTGGCCTTGCCGTGACCGCTGCTGTTGCCAGCACCGTGATCAGTGCTCCAGCCGAAGCCGAGGCTCATCAGCAAGCTGAACGTGCAACCGCCGCCGTGACTGAAGAAGTTGTTCAGCAAACCGCTCAGGTTGAAGTGCCAGCCGTGGAAGCCAGCACCCCAGTCGAAGCGCCAGCCGCTCCTGCTGTGGAAGTGGCGCCCGTGGTTGAAACCCAGGCTGTTGAAGCACAACCGCAAGTAGCATCTGAAGCCCAGACAGTGGTTCAAGCACCCGTCGCTGTAGAGGCAGTTGTCGAAGCCCCTATGGTGGTTGAAGCGCCTGCTGTCGAAGCGCCGATCGCCGAACAGGCGCCAGAAGCCCGCGAAGAGCAGACCGCCTTCAACTGGGTGGCCGAGCCAGCCGTGGTTGAAGCCGTGGTTGCCGAGGTTGTGGCACCGGTTGCCGAAGTGGCTGCCGAACCAGCGCCAGTTGAAGCAGCGGTAGTGGCTGAAGCAGCCGCACCGGTTGTCGAAGCTGCGCCTGCCGTGGTCCTGACCGAAAACGGTCGCGCGCCGAACGACCCACGTGAAGTGCGTCGCCGCAAGCGTGAAGCCGAGCGCCTGCAGAAGGAAGCCGAACTGGCTGCCGCTGCTGCACCGGCCCTGGTCGCTGAAGTGCCTGCCGCCCCTGCCATTGACGAAAACCTGCGTTCCGTCGAAGAAGTGGTCGAGCAACACCCTGAGGCCTTGGAAAAAGAGCACGAGCCTAAACCCCTCGCCTGATTCCATCCGCCACTAAAAAGCCCCGCCTGAGCAATCAGGCGGGGCTTTTTTTATGCTCACATCCAACCCTGTGGGAGCCTGCTCGCGATAAGCATGAAAGGCTCCACCTATCGCCCGGTTGACTCACCAAAGACCAGCGCTTGCGGCACATCCACATCCCACAGAACCCCACCGTCCTCGACCACTACCTCGACCACCTTGGCCGCAGCAAACAACGGCTTGGCCCCACGGTCTCCCGACAAGGCCATCAAGGCCGGGCCAAATGAGGCCCCAAACCCCACGGGGTGGCCGAACTCCCCCGCCTGCACCGGCACACTGATGGTATCGGCCGTCACCTGGGCCACGACCTCATCGATAGTCGCCGACAAGATAAACGGCATATCCCCCAACACCACCAACCAGCCTTCCAGCCCCGGGCAGGCCGCCACCGCCACGGCGATGCTCTCGCCCATCCCTGTCGATGCCAGCCACAGCACCTCGCAGCCGTAGGCACGAGCCAGCCGGGCGACCTCGGGACGGTCCGGTGTGGTCACCAGCCAGCGCGCCTGGACACTGTCCGGCAAGTTGCGCAGGCTGTGCTCGAGCACCGGCCGGACACTCCCGTCGCGCCCTTTGCACAGCGCCAGCAGCTTGTCCTGGTGGACGCCGGCCACTTGCCGATAACGACTGCCCTGCCCTGCCGCAAGAATGATCGCGCCAATATTGCGCTGCGCGCGCACCATCATGCCTCGGCCTGCTGCCAGCCTTGCAGCTGATAACGCACGGGCAAACTGCGGATACGCTTGCCGGTCGCGGCAAAGATCGCATTGCACAGCGCCGGCGCAATGGGTGGCACGCCCGGCTCACCGACCCCACCCAGCGGGACATTGCCCGGCGGCGTGACCAGATGCACCGCCAGTTCTTTTGGCGCCAGGGACATGCGCGCCACCTCGTACATATGGAAGTTGTCCTGCTGGACCTTGCCGTCCTTGAAGCTGATCTCCCCCAGCACGGCGTTGCCCAGCCCCATTACACAAGCCCCCTCGAACTGCGAGCGGATGCGCTCGGGATTGATCTGCGGACCACAATCGACGGCGATGTCCGCCTTGTGTACCACCAGCGTGCCGTCGCCGCTGACTTCCACTTCGATCACTGCCGCCACATAGGTGACAAAGCTGTAGTGCACCGCCAACCCCAGGCCACGGCCCTTGGGTAACTCGCGACCCCAGCCGGCGGCCTGGGCGGCGGTTTCCAGCACAGTACGCAGGCGCGCGGTGTCGATTGGGTAACGTTCGGGGGATTCGCCATAGTTCCACTCCTCGCTCAAGGTCCGTGGGTCGATCTGCCGATCGGGCCCCAATAGCTTGATCTGGTACTTCAATGGATCCTGGCCGGCCTTGTGCGCCAGTTCGTCGACAAAACTCTGGATGGCGAAGCCATGGGGAATGTTCGACACCGAGCGATACCAGCCGACCCGGGTATGGGCAGCGGCTTCAGGGTTTTCCAGGCGCACATTGGGAATCGCGTAGGCCATGTTGGTGAAGCCCATGCCCAGCTCAAAAGCGGCTTCGTGATTCATCCCCGGCGCGAACAACGCGGTGATGCTCGGCGCCACGGTGCGGTGCAGCCAGCCGGACGGCATGCCGTCCTGATTGAGACTGGCCTTGAGGTATTCGGCCGACACCGTATGAAAGTAGGCGTTATGGATATCGTCTTCGCGGGTCCACTGCACCCGCACGGCCTTACCGGGAAACGCCTTGGCCAGGATCGCCGCCTCGAGGATGAAGTCCGGCTTGGATTTGCGCCCGAAACCACCGCCGAGCAAGGTGACGTTGACCCTGACCTTGTCCAAGGGTATGCCCAGGCGTTCGGCGATGCGCTCACGGGTGACCTGGGGGGCCTGGCTCGGCGCCCAGGCTTCGCACTGGCCCTCCTTGAAGCGCGCGACGGCCACCATCGGCTCCATCGGCGACTGCGCCAGGTGAGGCAAGTAATAGGCCGCTTCCAAGCTGCTGTCCGCACTGTTCAGTGCCTCATCGATGTTACCGGTGCTGCGCACCATCTTGCCTGGTTTGAGCGCGGCAGCTTCCAGCACCTTGCGGTAGGCAATGGAGTCATAGTGGGCATTGGCGCCGTCGTCCCAGACAATCTTCAGTGCCTCGCGCCCCTTGATCGCCGCCCAGGTGTTACTCGCGATCACCGCCACACCACCCAACGGCTGGAATTCCGAGGGAATCGGCCGGCTGTCGATCTGCATCACCTTGACCACCCCCGGCACCTTCAGCGCCGCACTGGCATCAAACGACTTGACCGTGCCGCCATACACCGCCGGCCTCGCCACAGTCGCAAAGAGCATGCCTTCGAAGTGCACATCGGCACCGTAGACCGCCCGCCCGGTGACGATGTCTTCGCCGTCGATGGCACGGACCGACTCCTTGCCAATGTAACGAAACTCCGACGGCTGCTTGAGCCGCAGGCCTTCCCGCGCAGGCACCGGCAAGGTAGCGGCCGCCTCGGCCAACGCGCCATAGCCCAACTGACGGCCACTGGGCTGATGGATGACGGTGTGCAATTGCGCCCGGCATTCGCCGACCGGCACTTGCCATTGATTGGCCGCCGCCTGCTCCAGCATCGTCCGCGCCGCAGCCCCACACCGGCGCATCGGCTCGTACCAGTGGCGCATGCTGCGCGAACCATCAGTGTCCTGGTTGCCGAAACGCACTTCATCGCCCGGCGCCTGGCGGACCTTGACCATGGCCCAGTCGGCGTCCAGCTCATCGGCCACCACCATACTCAAACTGGTGCGCACACCCTGGCCCATTTCCGAGCGGTTGCACAACACCGTCACCGTGCCGTCGACGGCGATGCTGACGTACACCTTGGGGTCATCCACCCAGCCATTGGGCATGCCGTCGGCACCAAACTTCTTCTCCTCGGCAAACGCCTCCTGCCAACCCCAACTGGCCGCCAGCACCAGTGCCCCCGTAGCGCCGACACCCTTGAGGAAGCCTCGTCGACTGAAATTGCTCAGGACAAAATCGCTGGGTAAGCGGCTCATGCCTTGGCCTCCTGCAGATGGGTCGCCACCTGGCGGATAGCGGTCTTGATCCGGTTATAGGTACCGCAGCGGCAGATATTGCCGACCATCGCGGTCTCGATCTGCTCATCGCTGGGGTTGGGATGGGTCTTGAGCAATGCCGTGGCCGACATGATCTGGCCACCCTGGCAGAAGCCGCACTGCGCGACGGCGGTATCGAGCCAGGCTTGCTGGACCCGTTGGCCGAGCGGGTCGCGGTGCAGGTTGTCGATGGTGCTGACGTCCTGACCGACGACCGAGCCGATCGGGGTGATACAACTGCGCGCCGGGGCACCGTCGATATGGAGGGTGCAGGCACCGCACAGGCCCATGCCGCAGCCAAACTTGGTGCCGCTGTAACCGGCAACGTCGCGGATCGCCCAGAGCAGCGGCATGTCCTCGCTGACGTCCAGTTGATGGTCTTGACCATTGAGCTTCAGGGTAATCATGGGCACGCCCGCATCTGCATGAGGTTATGGGGTCGAGTTATCTGCCGCGCTGTAGGTTCGGAACACGCAGATCGACTCAGGCTAATGGGCTCTCTTGTGAAGATAGGTCTTCACCGGGCCTTCAGTGGAGCAAATGAAAACATCGTCAGAAGATCACGTTAACTGATCATTAACAAAAAAGCCCTGCAACCACTAGGGTGTGCAGGGCTCTGGGTTCAGCGTTCAAGCGTAGCTCAATAGCGGTTTGGCTCCATTTCCAGCTCGACATTAAAACGCTCGAATATGTCTTTCTGGATCCGCTGCGCCAGCTCGAGCAGTTCAAGCCCGGTGGCACCGCCATAGTTGACCAGCACCAGCGATTGCAAGCGGTGTACTCCAGCGTCGCCTTCGCGAAAACCTTTCCACCCCGCTTGCTCGATCAACCAGCCGGCCGCCAGCTTGACCTGACCATCGGCTTGTGGATAACCGACCAGGCCCGGGTGCGCGAGGCGAATTTGCGCGGCAAGCTGGGCGCCGACCACCGGGTTCTTGAAAAAGCTGCCGGCGTTGCCGAGCACGGCCGGGTCAGGCAGCTTCTCACTGCGAATGCTGCAAATCGCCTGGCTGACATCGCTGGCGCTCGGATGCTCAATGCCCTGCTCGGTCAGGCGCTGGCGCACCGGGCCGTACTCCAGGTGCAACTGCTCGACCCGGTCCAGGGCGAACCGCACCCGCAGGATCAACCAGCGGCCGGCCTGTTGCTTGAACAGGCTGTCGCGGTAGGCGAAGTTGCATTCGGCCAGGGTGAAATCCCGCAGCTCGCCGGTCTGGCGATCGAGGGCCGTCAGTCCGGCGAACACGTCCTTGATCTCCACCCCATAGGCCCCGATGTTCTGCATCGGCGCCGCGCCTACCGTACCGGGAATCAGGCTGAGGTTCTCAAGGCCTGACAAACCCTGCGCCAGCGTCCACTGCACAAAGGGATGCCAGGCTTCGCCCGCCTCGGCTTCGATCACCACGCGCGTGCCATCATCGCTCAGATGGCGAATACCGCGAGTGGCCATGCGCAGCACCAGCGCTGGGATGTCCGCCGTCAGCAGCAGGTTGCTGCCTGCGCCAATCACCAGCATTGGCACCCCGTGCTCGCCGGCATAGGCCAGCGCCTGGCGAACGTCGTCATCGCTCTGGGCCTCGGCGAACAGTTGCGCACGCACGTCCACGCCAAAGCTGTTGAATGGCTTGAGCGAAACCTGCGACTGCAGGTGCAAAGTCATAAGCGTCCCTTCAATTCAATCACCAGCAAATCACAGGCCTGCTCGATCAGGTCCAGCACCTGTTCGAAGCCATGCTCACCGTCGTAGTAAGGATCCGGCACGTCATCGACACTCGACTGATAACGACGCAGGAACAGGTCCAGCTCAGCCTTGCCCTGGGCCGGCTGCAGGGCCTTGAGGTTACGCAAGTTGCTCTGGTCCATGGCCAGGATCAGGTCGTAGCTGGAGAAGTCGGCGCGCGTTACCTGTTGCGCCCGCTGCGTCGACAGGTCGTAGCCACGGCGCAGCGCCGCGGCCTGGCTGCGCTTGTCCGGCGGATTGCCAACATGCCAGTCGCCAGTGCCGGCAGAGGCCACGTCGACCTGCCCGGTCAGCCCGGCTGTCCGCAATTTATGCCGCAGTACGCCCTCGGCCGTCGGCGACCGGCAGATATTCCCCAGGCAAACAAACAAAACCCGCATCAGGCCTCCAGCAGGCGACGGACGCGCTCGAGGTCTTCAAGGGTGTCGACCCCCGCCGGCGGGGCAATGAGGGCATCGGCGACATGGATGCGCACACCGTGCCAGAGTGCGCGCAGTTGCTCCAGGCACTCGGCGTCCTCCAGCCAGCACGGGCCCCAGCTGACGAAGTCATGCAGGAAGCCGGCACGATAGGCGTAGATCCCGATATGACGGCGGTACGGCACGCCCTCAGGCATGTGTGCCTGGCTCTTGGCGAACGGGTCGCGCGCCCACGGCAGGGTCGCCCGGCTGAAGGTCAGCGCCAGGCCATTGAGGTCGCTGACGACCTTGACCACATTGGTGTTGAACAGGGTTTCAAGGTCTTCGATCGGTTCGGCCAGGGTCGCCATGCCCGCTTCGGCATGGGCTGCCAGGTTGGCGGCGACCTGGTCGATCACACTCGGCGGAATCAACGGCTCGTCGCCCTGGACGTTGACCACGATGGCATCTGGTGCCAGGCCCAACTGAGTGGCGACCTCGGCCAGGCGGTCAGTGCCGGAGTTGTGGTCGACCCGGGTCATCACCACTTCGCCACCAAAGGCCTGGCAGGCCTCGACAATGCGCGCGTCATCAGTGGCGATCACCACTCGCTGGGCGGCACTTTTGCGCGCCTGTTCCCAGACGTGCTGGACCATTGGCTTGCCGGCAATCATCTGCAGGGGCTTGCCTGGCAGGCGCGTGGAGGCAAATCGCGCCGGAATCACCACGGTGAACGCGTTACTCATTTGTCCAGGCGCTCTTCAGTGGTCAGGGTACGGGCTTCGGTTTCCAGCATGACCGGAATGCCATCACGAATCGGAAATGCCAGGCCGGCACCTTTGCTGATCAGTTCGGTCTTGTCGGCGCTGAGCTTGAGCGGACCTTTGCAGATCGGGCAGGCGAGGATGTCGAGCAATTTGGTGTCCATGAAAAACTCCCTGGAAAAAAGCGTTTTAAGGCAAAAGACGTGCGGGCAAGAGCCGCATCAGCTGCGTGTCGAACCAGGCCACGAAAGCCGGTGAAGGCGCAGCGTCGACCGCCAGGTACCACCAGTCGGAGGCAGCAAAGGCTCGGCATTTCACCGCATCCTTTTCCGTCATGACCAGTGGCAGCGATGGCGTGAAACTCAAGGCCGCCGCACTGTATTGCGCGTGGTCGGCAAAGGCGTGCGGCACAGGCTGCCAGTGTAGCGTTTCAAGGGTAGTGAAGAAACGTTGCGGATTGCCGATCCCGGCCACTGCGTGCAACGCCTGCCCCGCAGGAAAATGCTCGAGGCCACGGCGTTCACCGGTCAGCAGGTTGACCAGCGCCGTGGGTTGCAGGCGGAATGCAAAACCATCGTCGGCATCGGCCAGGGCGCCGTTGTACAGCACCGCATCGACGCTTTGCAGGCGCTCCACCGGCTCACGCAACGGCCCCGCCGGCAGGCAACGACGATTGCCCAGGCCACGCGCGGCATCGATCAGCACCAGCTCCAGGTCGCGCGCCAGGCGGTAGTGCTGCATGCCGTCGTCGGAAAGGATCAGGTCCAGCGGCTCAGCGGCCAGCAACGCCTGTACGGCGCGGCTACGGTCTGGGTCGATCATCAGGGGCACGCCCGTGCGCTGGACGATCAGCAGCGGCTCATCGCCTGCTACCGCCGCAGTCTGTTGCGCCTCGACCCGCCAGGGCAACTGGGGCGGCGTCGCACCGTAGCCGCGACTGACCACCCCGACCCGCAGGCCGGCGCGCTGGCAGTGTTCGATCATCCACAGAATCAACGGCGTCTTGCCGGTGCCCCCGACCGTGATGTTACCGACCACGATCAGCGGCACCGGGGGCTGGTAGATCTCGCCCTCGCCCGCCAGGAATCGTTGGCGTTTGGCCGTGACCACGCGCCGGTACAACCACTCCAGCGGCCACAATACTTTGAGCGCCGGATGACCGGCGTACCACGCGGCGAGCAATCGATCGGACATGGCCATCAGGGTGCCGGAGCCGCCTCAACAGTGGTCATGCGCAAATGGGTGAACCCCAGCTTGCCGGCGGCGTCCATGGCGGTGATGACCGCCTGGTGCTGGGCCTTGCCATCGGCGCTGATGGACAGCGGCAGGTTGGTGTCGCCATTGGATTCTTTTTTCAGCGCATCGATCACGCTGGCCAGGTCGTTCTTGGGCAGTACCTGGTTGTTCACCGAGAACGTACCGTCGGCGCTGATGGCGACATCCAGCTGTTTGGCCTGCTGTTCTTCGGCCGGCGAGCCGCTGACCGCCTCTGGCAAGTCGACACGCAATTGGGTTTCCCGGGTGAAGGTGGTGGTCACGACGAAAAACAGCAGCAGGATAAACACCACGTCGATCAGCGACGCCAGGTTGATGTCCACATTCTCCCGTGGTTTGCGGCGGAATTTCACGCTTTGCCCTCGGCCAGATCGACATCACGGTCGCCCTGCACCACTTCGACCAGCTTGATCGCCTCCTGCTCCATGCCGACCACCAGTTCATCGATGCGGCGCTGCAGGAACCGGTGGAAGAACACCGACGGAATCCCCACCATCAGGCCCGCGGCCGTGGTGATCAATGCCTTGGAGATACCGCCGGCCAGTACCGCGGCGTTGGTGGTCATGCCCGCTCCCATGAACGAACTGAAAATTTCGATCATGCCCAGCACCGTGCCCAGCAGCCCCAGCAATGGCGCCATGGCGGCAATGGTGCCGAGTGCATTGATGTAGCGTTCCAGCTCATGAATGACCCGAGCGGCGGCCTCTTCGATGCACTCTTTCATGATCTCGCGACCATGCTTGGAGTTGGCCAGGCCCGCGGCGAGGATTTCCCCCAGCGGCGAGTTGGCACGCAATTCCTTGAGTTTTTCCTTGTTGAGTTGCTTGTCCTTGATCCACACCCAGACCTGCCCGAGCAAGTGCTCCGGGGTCACACGGCTGGCCCGCAGGGTCCACAGACGCTCGGCGACAATGCCCAATGCAGCGATCGAACTCAAAATGATCGGCAACATCATCCAGCCGCCGGATTTGACCAATTCCCACACAGTGACAGTCCCCTCGAAAAAGTGCGCCACTTTAGCATACAGACTGACCATAGAGGCCCGGCCCGCCGACGACCGTGCCCGGCCGTGACACCGCGCCGCGCCGTCTCAGGGTGCAGGGCTGACGGACGGTGCAGTGCGCCAGAAACGTGCCGCGCTACGCATCGCCTGCGGCGCCGCGAACGCTCCCAATAACAGGCGCACCGCGCCGTGCTCGGCACTGTCATAGATCTGCACCCCATGGTGTTGATAACGCTCGATCACCTGGGGATGGGGGTGGCCGAAGCTGTTGCCGTGCCCCCGGGAAATCAGCACCCCCTGGGGCGCCAGTGTGCGGACAAAAGCCTCGGATGAGGAACTGCGGCTACCGTGGTGCGGCGCTTGCAGCCAATGGCTGCTGACCGCCAGTGCCGAACCGAGCAACACCCGCTCGGCACGAGCGTCAATATCGCCGGTCAACAACAAGCGCTCACCCTTGGCCTCAATCTGCAACACGCAGGAATTCTGATTGCTGTCAGTCGCCCCAGACCAATGCCACAGGGTAAAACGCACACTGTCCCACTCCCACTGCTTGCCACTGGCACAGGGCAACGCATGCAATTCGTCCGGCACATCCTGCGGTTCGCCACTGATCACCTCGGTGACCGGCAGGCCACGCCAGATCGAGCGCGCGCCCCCGGCGTGATCGGCATGGGCGTGACTGATCAGCATCAGGTCCAGGTGACGAACACCAAACTTGCGCAACGCCGGCAGGACCACCTGCGCCCCCAGGTCGGAGTCACGAAAACCCGGGCCCGCGTCATAGAGCAGGGTGTGTTGACGGGTGCGCACCACAACCGCCAGGCCCTGACCGACATCCAGTTGCCAGACTTCGGCCAGGCCTTCTGGCACCTCCCGGGGCGGCGCAAACACCAGCAGCAGCAACATCGGCCAGCCGAGCAGCCGCAACGGCAGGCCCTTGGGCAACAACAGCAACACCGCGCCCAGCACGGCGATCGCCCAGGCCCACAAAGGCACTGGCGGCGCCACCCAGGCCGGCAGTTTCCCCGCCACCCAGGCCAGCGCGCTGAACAGTCCATCGAGCAAACCACCAGCCAGCCACAACAGGCCCTCCCCGACATAGGGCACTGGCAGCAACAACGTGCCCAGCAAGGCTGGGGGCAACACCAGCAGGCTGATCCAGGGTACGGCCAACAGATTGACCAGGGGACCGGTGAGGCTGATAGGCAGGTTGAGGATCAACAGCACCGGACATAAACCCAGGGCAATCAACCACTGGGCGCGGGTCCAGGTTTGCCACCAGCGCCAAGGCCCCAGTCGCCCACCAAAGGTAAAGATCAGTACCGCCACCGCGGCAAACGACAGCCAGAACCCCGGGCGCAAACTGGCCAAAGGCTCCAGCAACAGCACCGCATTCAGCGCCAGCAGCCATGACCACCAAGCCCCCAGATGGCGAAAACGCAGGCGCCACAACAACACCAGGCCAATCATCACGCAGGCCCGGCGCACAGGCACTTCGAATCCGGCCAGCAGCCCGTACCCCAGCGCCGCGGCGAACGCCAGGCCGCAGGCCCAGGGCAACCACGCCAGGCGCTGCGGCCACAAACCATACCGGGCCAGGCTCGCAACCAGCAGATAGACCATTGCCGCCAGCAAACCCACGTGCTGCCCGGAAATCACCAGCAAGTGCACGGTGCCGGTGTCCTGCAAGACGTGCCAGTCGGCGCGGCTCAACCCGGAGCCATCGCCCAGCACCAACGCCGCCAGCGCACCCTCCCGGCCCTGAGCGTCGACGGCCAGCAAGCGCTGACGAACCGCGTCGCGCCAGGCCCATTGTGCGGGCTGCAGGCGCTGTCCGTCCTTGACGGTAGCCGTGGCACCGATGCGTTGCGCCAACAGCCAGGCCTCGTAATCAAAGGCGTGGGGGTTGAGCAGGCCCACTGGACGCTTGAGCTTCACGGCCAGCCGCCAGCGTTCGCCACTGTTGACCCGTGGCCCGTCATACCAGGCCACCCTGAGCAACTTCGGCACCTCGGTACGCCGTGCCCGGGCATCGGCCAATTCAAAACGCACCACCCCTGATGCGTATTGCGGCAACCCCACCACCCGGCCTTCGATCCAGCGGGTCTGGCCGTCGAGCTCCGGCGCCAGACGCTCATCGAGCGCCCACTGCGCACTGCTACAGGCCCACACCAGGCCCAGCAGAAACAACGCCAGCGGATAGGTGCGAAACGGCAGCAACATCAACGCCAGCAATACCATCGCCAGCATCAACCCGACCGGCGGTAGGGCCGGCAAAAAAACCAGGGTCAACAGACCCAGTGCGAGCGCCAACATCCCTGTGCGCATAAGCCCGTCCTTGAGAGTGCCCCCTCTTGGATTAGCCGAGTCACGCCGCCGCGTATTTATTAATTGTCACAAAGTCTGAATGGGTGCGTGCTGGAATCCGGGCATACTTGCCGCCTGAACTGACCGAGAAGCCCTATGCCCCGGCGCTTATTCAAACGTTACATGCCAGACCCGAGCAGCATCAGGGAACACAAGTCCTTACGCTTTCTCGGCACCCTGCTGCATGACCCCAACCTCTGGCACCTCAACCGGCACTCGGTAGCCCGGGCCATGGCCGTGGGCCTGTTTGCCGCTTTTTTACCCATCCCCATGCAGATGCTGGTGGCGGCTGCACTGGCGATTTCAGTGCGGGGCAACATTCCGATCGCGGTGAGCCTGGTCTGGTTGACCAACCCGATCACCATGCCGGTGGTGTTTTTCTGTACCTACCAGACCGGCGCCTGGCTGATGAATGTGCCTGCCCGCAGCCTGCCGGAGGAACTGACCTGGGAATGGATCAGCGGTGAACTGTCGACGCTGTGGCAACCGTTCCTGCTGGGTTCGGTGGTAGCCGGCCTGGTGCTCGGCGCCCTGGCTTACTGCATGACCATGACCTACTGGCGTTGGTGGGTTGGCCGGCAATGGACGCGGCGCAAAAAAGCTCGACTGACCAAATAAAAAACGGCACCCCATGGGGTGCCGCATTTTTTTGTCTCAGGCTGCCTGTATCAGGTACGCATCCCGCGGCCACTGACCAGCAATCGAGCACAACCGATGTACAGCACCACGGTGGCCACCAGCATGAAGGTGATGGCGATGCTGATCTTGATGTCGGAGACACCAAGAATGCCGTAGCGGAAGGCATTGACCATGTGCAGCACCGGGTTGGCCAGCGAGACCGTCTGCCAGAACGGCGGCAGCAGGCTGATGGAGTAGAACACCCCGCCCAAGTAGGTCAGGGGAGTCAGCACGAAGGTCGGGATAATCGAGATATCGTCGAAGTTACGTGCAAACACTGCGTTGATGAACCCCAACAGCGAGAAGATAGTGGCCGTCAGCACCACCACCAGGACGGTCACGCCCAGGTGATGCACCTGCAAGTCGGTGAAGAACAACGACAGCAAGGTCACGATCACCCCGACCATCAAGCCGCGCAGCACGCCGCCCAGGGTGTAGCCGATCAGGATGGTATGGGGTGAGACCGGCGACACCATCAGCTCTTCGATGGAACGCTGGAATTTGCTGCCGAAGAAACTCGACACCACGTTGCCGTAGGAGTTGGTGATCACCGACATCATGATCAACCCCGGCACGATGTACTCCATGTAGGTGAAGCCACCCATGTCACCGATCTGCCGGCCAATCAGATTGCCGAAGATCACGAAGTACAGAACCATGGTGATCGCCGGCGGCAGCAGGGTCTGCGGCCAGATCCGGGTGAACCGGCGGATTTCACGGTAAACGATGGTATTGAGGGCAACGAGGTTGGGTTGCAGTTCGGAACTCATACGGCCACCTTCGCCAGATTTTTCTCCACCAGGGACACGAACAGCTCCTCGAGGCGATTGGTTTTATTGCGCAGACTTAATACTTCAATGTTCTGCGTCGCCAATTGCGCGAACAACGCGGTGATACCGACCGCTTTATCCACCTGGACTTCCAGGGTATGGCTGTCGATCAGCCGGCTCGGGTAGCCGATCAACTGCGGTGCCACCTGCATGTCGTGCTTGAGGTCGAGCAGGAACGTCTCGACATGCAACTGGCCGAGCAGGTTGCGCATGCTGGTGTTTTCGACAATGGTGCCGTGGTCGATGATGCCGATGTTGCGGCACAGTTGCTCGGCCTCTTCCAGGTAATGGGTGGTGAGGATGATGGTGATGCCTTTCTGGTTCAGCTCGGTGAGAAAGCTCCACATCGAGCGCCGCAGTTCGATATCGACGCCGGCAGTGGGCTCGTCGAGGATCAGCAGGCGTGGCTCGTGAACCAGTGCCCGAGCGATCATCAGGCGGCGCTTCATGCCACCGGACAGTGAGCGCGACGGCACATCTCGCTTGTCCCACAGGCCCAGCTGGGTCAGGTACTGCTCAGCCCGTTCCTTGGCGACCCTGGAGGGAATACCGTAGTAGCCGGCCTGGGTCACCACGATGTCGAAGGTCTTTTCGAACTGGTTGAAGTTGAACTCCTGGGGCACCACGCCGATGCTGCGCTTGAGCGCGGCCGGGTTGCGGTCCAGGTCGTGGCCGAAGATGTTGACGGTGCCGCTGGTCTTGTTCACCAGGGTCGAGAGAATGCCGATGGTGGTGGATTTGCCGGCGCCGTTGGGGCCGAGCAAGGCGAAGAAGTCACCTTCAGCGACATCCAGATCGATACCACTCAGGGCCTGGAAACCGTTGCCGTAGGTTTTGGTTAGCTGCCGGATGGACAGAGCAGAACTCATATCGGATTTACGCACCAAGAAGGGAAGTGAGAAATACGTTGGGGCTCGCGGCGAGCAAAACCACCGCGGCGCATGAGCGTTATGGTGCTTGGCGACGCCGCACAAGTACAGTCATGCATATTGATAGTCAGTATTAAGTCAACGCGGTCATGACCGCTTGCTGATAGGCCGGGCGCAGTTTCAGGCGCGCGTACCAGGCTTGCAGGTGGGGCTGCGGGGTGCGTTCGATAGGCATCTCGAACCAGGCATAGATGAAACTGCCCAGGGGAATGTCGCCCATGCCGATCTCGGCACCGGACAGGTAGGGCTGGCTGGCCAACGCCTGATCCGCCATCGCCAGAAAGGCTTCGCACTCCTTGATCGCGGCACGGATGGCCGACCAGTCCTGCTGCGCGGGCGGGGTGCGCAACACACCCCAGAACACGGTGCGAAAGGGACCGGCGAAACTGGAGGTGGCCCAGTCCATCCATTTTTCGGCGCTGGCGCGGGCCTGAACATCGGCTGGATACCAAGCGGTTCCATTGGCGTGACGGGCCATGAGGTAACGCACGATGGTGTTGGACTCCCACAGCACAAACCCGTCATCGTCGATCACCGGCACCCGGCCGTTGGGGTTCATGGCGCGGTACTCGGGCGTATCGACAACCCCAAACGCGCCGCCGGCGTCGATGGCCTCGTAGGCCAGGCCAAGCTCCTGCGCCGCCCACAGTGGTTTCCTGACGTTCGACGAGTTTTTCCGACCCCAGATCTTCAGCATGACCTTCCCTCAATGGATGAATGCCGGGGCAGTCTACGCCGGATCAGGCGTCAGACAAATCGCTCTGCATGTCACCCAGCAAGGCCGGCATCCGCTCGCTGAACAGATGGGGATAGCACTGTTGCAGATGCTCGTAAAAGAACGCTTCGGGGACATCGGCAAACTGGCCATGGTCCACCAGGTACTCCATGGACAGCTGTCCCTGGCGGTTGAAGGGATGAAACACGCTGTCGTTGATCCCGTCGAACGCCAGCGCCGGCACATCGAACACGTCACACAGCTGCGCATTGAACGCCGGCGTCGCCTTGACCCAGCGCCCCTGCAAATACAACTCGGTGTACCCGTGCATGGCGAACACATCACTCTTGAGCAGGGCGACCAGGCGCGGGGTCGACAGGTGATTGCGCACGTCCGCCAGGCCGATGCGCGCGGCTATCCCGCAATGCCGGGCACAGCCAGCCAACAATGTGGCCTTGGGGACGCAGTAACTTTCTCCGGCGGCCAACGCAAAGCTGCCGCGCAGGGTCTCGGGGTCACGACTGAAGGTATAAGGGTTGTAGCGCACGGCCTCGCGTACCGCGTAATAGAGATTGACCGCCTGCGCGATCGGGTCACGACTGCTGCCCCGATGTTTTTCGGCGAACTCCACCACCGAGGGGTGGTCACTATCGATGAAGCGGCCGGGACTCAGATACTCGTGCATGAGAACACTCTCCTGGGGAAGCCCCGAGTCTAGCGAGACACTCAGCACAGAGATAACGACGTTTCGGCCAAACATGAGCGCTTGTCGCACACCTCACGCAGCTTTTTTCAGCTCGCCGCCCGGTTTCACAAGCGAAAACACACCCCCTGTTTCCTACCCATTCAAACACATAGTGCCAACCGCCCCCTTTGGCAGATGCCGACTAAGCTCTTGGGGTGGTTTTGACCCTGGTTTCACGGAGGATTGAATATGTTGCTGTTGTGGATAGTGGTTCTGGTGGTCGCAATTGCCTATCTGGCTCACCGCCGCACCGCGCCCCTGCCCGCCCTGGGCATCGTCGCCGTCTACCTGCTGGCGATGGGCATCCTGAGTCATGCACCCGGCTGGTTGCTGCTGATTTTCTGGATCGCACTGGCGGCCGTGGCCGCGCCTCTGCTCCTGCCAGATCTGCGGCGCAAGTTTTTCAGCGCCCCGCTGTTCAGCTGGTTCCAGAAAACCCTACCGCCGATGTCGCAAACCGAACGCGACGCCATCGATGCGGGCACCGTCTGGTGGGACGGTGAACTGTTCAGCGGCCGCCCGGACTGGAACAAACTGCTGGCCTATCCCAAGGCGCAGTTGAGCGAAGAAGAGCAAGCCTTCCTCGACGGCCCGACCGAAGAGCTTTGCGCCATGGTCAGCGACTGGCAGATCAGCCAGACCATGGACCTGCCGGCCGAAGCCTGGGCGCACATCAAGGCCAATGGCTTTTTTGCCCTGATCATTCCCCGGGAATACGGCGGCAAGGGGTTCTCCTCCTACGCAAACTCCCAAGTGGCGATGAAACTGGCGACCCGCAGCGGCGACCTCGCCTCCACCGTCATGGTCCCCAACTCACTGGGGCCGGCCGAACTGTTGCTGCACTACGGCACCGAAGAACAACGCAACCACTACCTGCCGCGGCTGGCCCGTGGCGACGACATCCCCTGCTTCGCCTTGACCGGCCCGCTGGCGGGTTCCGACGCCGGCGCGATGCCGGACACCGGGGTGATCTGCAAAGGCCAATGGCAAGGCGAGGAAACCCTGGGCCTGCGCCTGAACTGGGAAAAGCGCTACATCACCCTGGGCCCCGTCGCCACCCTGCTCGGCCTGGCGTTCAAGGCTTATGACCCGGACCATCTGCTGGGCGACGAGGAAGACCTGGGCATCAGCCTGGCCTTGATTCCCACCGATACCGCCGGGGTGGAAATCGGCCGGCGCCACCAGCCCCTCGGCGCGTCGTTCATGAACGGCCCCAATTCCGGCAAGGACGTGTTCGTGCCCCTGGACTTCCTCATTGGCGGCCAGGAGATGCTCGGCAAGGGCTGGATGATGCTGATGAACTGCCTGTCGGTGGGGCGCTCGATTTCGTTGCCGGCCGTAGGCACCGGCGCCGCCAAGTTCACCAGCCTGGTCACCGGCCAATATGCCCAGGTGCGCGAACAGTTCAACGTGCCGCTCTCGGCCTTCGAAGGCATTCAAGAAGCCATGGCGCGCATCGGCGGCAATGCCTGGATGATGGACGCGGCGCGCATGCTCACCGCCAGTGCCCTGGACCTTGGCGAAAAACCCTCGGTCCTCTCGGCGGTGCTCAAGTATCACCTCACCGAACGGGGTCGCGAGTGCATCAGCCATGCAATGGACGTGCATGGCGGCAAGGCGATCATCATGGGCCCGAACAACTACCTGGGACGTAGCTGGCAGGGGGCGCCCATTTTCATCACCGTGGAGGGCGCGAACATTCTCTCGCGCAACCTGATGATCTTCGGCCAGGGTGCGATCCGCTGCCATCCGTTCGTCCTGAAAGAAATGGCCCTCGCCGGCCGCGAAGACAAGGAGCAGGCACTGAAAGAGTTCGACGGCCTGCTGCTCAAGCACATCGGCTTTGCCGTGAGCAACGCGGCCAGCACCCTGGTGCTCAACCTCGGTTTTGGTCACCTGGAGCACAGTCCCGGCGACAAACTCAGCCAGGGCTACTTCCGCGCGCTCAACCGCCAGGCGGCGGCCTTCGCCATGCTCGCCGACCTGAGCATGATGTTGCTGGGTGGCGAACTGAAACGGCGCGAGCGCCTGTCGGCCCGCCTGGGCGATGTACTGAGCAACATGTACCTGGCCTCTGCCGCACTCAAGCGTTATCACGACCTCGACTCGCCCGAACACATGCGGCCGCTGTTCACCTGGGCGATGGAGGAAAGCCTGGGTCAGTCCGAGCGGGCGCTGGACGAACTGTTGAGCAATTTCCCGAGCAAGGTGCTGGGCTGCCTGCTGCGGGTCATCGTGTTCCCGTTCGGGCGCCGGCACAAAGGCCCGGACGACAGACTCGGTGCCGAGGTGGCAGGCGTGATCGGCCGGGCCAAGGGCGACCCGACCCTCGAAGAACTGTTGGGCGGTTGCTACCGTCCGCAAACCGTCGAAGACCCGGTGGGCGCGTTGCAACATGCCTGCAACCTGCTCAATGCGGTCCATCCGCTGCAGAAAAAAGTCCAACTCGCGCTCAAGAGCGGGCAGTTCAAACCCGCTGCCGGGGAGAACCTCATTGATGCGGCCCTCGAGGCCGGTGTGCTGCAAGCCGTGGAGGCGCAGAGCCTGCGCGAAGCCGAAGTGGCACGCCGCCGGGTGATCGACGTCGATGACTTTTCCAAGGAGCAACTGCAACTGGCCGAGGGTAAAGTCCGCTAGGACCCAGGCCCGTCCAGCGCGGCGGAGATGAAAAACGGGCGCCAGGGCTATATACTCCGGCGCCCGTTTTGCTTTAGTTCTAGAGGACTCCCGCTATGCTCGACCAAACTCTCGTCCAGCTCGACCTCCTGCGCAGTATCCTGGTCGCTGTCGGTGAAGCCGAGCAGGTTCCGGAAGAAAGCCATGAGCTGTTCCTGGAGCGCTTCGATGAACTGCGCGCTGCCTTGCCGATCGATCCGATCGAAAGCCAGTACCTGGGCCAGGACCTGATGTGCCAGATCATCCAGCGCTACCCGCAGATCGCCCATATGGTCCCACGCGACCTGCTGTGGTACTTCGCCGGTGACTGCCTGCACTACATGCCCGACGATGAGATCGACCTGTACCAGGCCTTGGAGGAGCGTCGCTTCGAAGCCGAACAGAACGACGAACCCTTCGACTGGAACCAGGAAAAACAACTGATGGCCCTGTCGAACCAGGACAGCAAGCACTGATCAACAGCCCTGCAATGGCTTGCGGCCCTGTTCGCTGGCAAGCCAGCCCCTACAAAATTGTCGGTGTAAGCCAAGGACACTGTAGGAGCGAGCTTGCTCGCGATGGACGTTAACGATCACACGTACAGCCTGAATCACCCCGCCGCTCTTAAGCTCAGCGCGAGCAAGCTCGCCCCTGTCCGCAGTCCCTCAGAACAGCCCCTCACTCTCTGGCAACTCATAGTGCGCCACCCGTGCGCCCGTACCCGCGGATTTACCCGGCTTGCTCAGCGTCGGCTCCTTCTCCAGGCACTCCACCAGATAATCGATGAACACCCGCAGCTTGGGCGGTAGGTAGCGCGTCGGCGAATGCAGCAACCAGGCGCCACCGCTGTAGGAGGCGAGAAAGGTCCATTCCGGGAGCACCTGCACGATCAGCCCCTGCTCAAGGGCATGCCGGGCGGTGAAGTACGGCAGGCTGCCGATACCGATGTGCTGCAACACGGCCCCCAGGCGCACCCCGGTGTGGTTGGCGGCATACCGCCCGCGCACCCCGACAGTGACGGTCTTGCTGCCCTGCTTGAACTTCCACCGCGCATCGCTCGGGGTTTCACCCAGGTAGATGCAACTGTGGTTCAGCAGGTCGTGGGGATGGCTCGGCGTGCCGTGCTCTGCCAGGTACTGCGGCGTCGCACACAGCAGGTGGTCGATGGTCAGCAACTGCCGCCCCACCAGCCCCACCGGCGGGCGGTCGGTGATGCGGATCGCCAGGTCGACATGGTCATCGATCAGGTCGACCTCGCGGTCCTCCAGGAGCAACTCGACATCGACCTTGGGGTAGCGCCGCAGAAACTCCGGCATATGCGGATGGATCACAAACCGCCCCACTGCCTTGGGTACGCTGACCCGCACCAACCCTTCGGCCTCCTGGGTGAACTGGCCACTGATTTCCATGACCGAACGGGCAGCGCTGACCATCTCCTGGCAGCGCTTGAATACCTCTTCGCCACCATCGCTGAGACGCAACTTGCGGGTGGTGCGTTGCAGCAAGCGGGTGGCCAGGGCTTTTTCCAGGCGCGAGATGCTACGGCTCACCGCTGACGGCGAGGAACCCAGCTGGCGGGCCGCTTCCGAGAAACTACCGGTCTCGACCACCTTGACGAAAATCGCCATTTCACCCAACAGCGGTAACGGGAGATTTATGCTCACAGCGCAACAGTCCTTTGATGTTTGAACGGATTATCACGCTATTGCGCCATCCATATAATAAAAAATGGAAATGTTGATAAGAGCCTGGAATATGACGCTTCGCCTGTTCTTCCACAGCGATGAACACAGTGCCAACGTGGAAGTCCTGGAGTGCACGCCCCACGAGAACGAACATGCCGTCGTACTGCGTGCCACGCTGTTCCATCCCCAAGGTGGCGGTCAACTCTGCGACACCGGCTGGATCGGCGAAAGCCAGGTCCTGCGGGTGGTTCAGGAGCCCGAGCGCATCGTGCACTACGTCGATCGGCCCATCAGCCCCGGCATGACCCGCATCCGCCTCGACGAGCAACGTCGCCAGCTCAATACCCGGCTGCATACGGCCGGGCACTTGATCGGGCACTTTGCCGAAACCCTCGGCTGGATTCCGATCAAGGGTCATCACTGGCCAGGTGAGGGACGGGTGACGTTCAAGCCGGGCGAGACACCCACAGAGTTCGATGCCTGTGCCCTGCAAGACGCCCTGGCCCAGTGGATTGAAGACGACCTGCCGCGCCTCACCTCACTGCGCGAAGGCGCGCGGGAAATCAGCTTTGGTGAGCTGCCCGCCTACGGTTGCGGCGGCACCCATGTACGGCGCTTGCAGGAGCTGGGCACGGTGACCATCGCCAGCCTCTCACAGAAGAAGGGCACGCTGTCCGTGCGCTACGACGTCAGCTGAGCCCCCCCGGCCTGCCCCGCCCCCGAAGCACACGCTACCGGCATGCTCGCCCGAGCATGCCCCCTTACCTGCTGGAGTTGAGATGCTTTCGAATTATCTGGGCGAGTTCCTGGCGTTGGCGACCATCCACTTTCTCGCCGTGGTGGCCCCTGGGCCCGATTTTGCGGTGACGATTCGCCAGAGCGTAAGGTTTGGCCGCTGGGTGGGAATCTGCACTGCGCTGGGTATTGGCGCGGGCATTTCAGTGCATGTGCTGTACACGGTGCTGGGGGTCGGCGCACTGATGCACACCACGCCCTGGCTGCTGACCGTGGCCAAGGTGCTGGGGGGAGGCTATATCGTTTATCTGGGCGTGAGCCTGCTGCGCAGCAAACCCAAGTCGACGCTTGACAGCGAACCGGTCGCCGCTGCACCCGAGGCACCGCAGAGCCTGCGCAAAGCCTTCACCACCGGCTTCCTGACCAACGCCACCAATCCCAAGGCGACACTGTTCTTTCTGGCGATCTTCACCACCCTCATCAGCGCCACCACGCCGCTGGGTGTGCAGGCGCTATACGGTCTGTGGATGTGCCTGGTCAACGCCCTGTGGTTTGTCCTGGTGGCGCTGTTCTTTTCCAGCAACCGGGTGCGCCAGCAGTTCATGCGCATGGGCCACTGGTTCGAACGGACCATGGGCGTGATCCTGATTCTGTTCGCCGGGCGCTTGCTGCTCTCACTGTAAAAAAGCTGCGCGCGTCCAGCCCCGAGGCCGGACGCGCGGGCACTTACTTCAGGTTACCGCTGAGAAACTGCTGCAGACGCTCACTCTTTGGATTGCCCAGCACCTCTTCTGGCGCTCCCTGCTCCTCGACTCGCCCCTGATGCAGGAACAGCACCTGATTGGAGACCTTGCGCGCAAAACTCATTTCATGGGTGACCATGATCATCGTCCGGCCTTCTTCAGCCAGCCCCTGGATCACCTTGAGCACCTCACCCACCAACTCCGGGTCCAGGGCCGAGGTGGGCTCGTCGAACAGCATGACTTCCGGCTCCATCGCCAGCGCACGGGCGATTGCCACCCGCTGCTGCTGGCCACCGGAGAGGAACGCCGGGTACTGCTCGGCCACACGCGCTGGCAGGCCGACCTTTTCCAGATAGCGGCGGGCCCGCTCTTCAGCGTCTTTCTTGCTGACACCCAGCACCCGGCGCGGCGCCATGCTGATGTTTTCCAGCACGGTCATGTGGCCCCACAGGTTGAAATGCTGGAACACCATCGCCAGGCGGGTGCGCAGGCGTTGCAGCTCGGCGTCGTCGGCCACGCGCATGCCATGGTGATCCTTGATCATGCGAATCGACTTGCCGTCCAGGCTCATGGCACCGTCGTTGGGGGTTTCGAGAAAGTTGATGCAGCGCAAAAAAGTGCTCTTGCCCGAGCCACTGGCGCCGATCAGGCTGATCACATCCCCGGTCTTGGCTTTGAGGGAAACCCCCTTGAGCACTTCGTGGCTACCGTAACTCTTGTGCAACTCTTCAATGGTCAGTTTGTACATGGGCGCAAACATCCAGAAAGAAAAAGGGTTCGTTGCAACGCGCAGGTCGCAAACGGTGACTGCCGCCCTTAATGGGCAGGGCCGAGGAACGCCAGCCAGCGGCGTTCGGCCACCCGGAACAGACCGACCAGGGCAAAGGTCACGGCCAGGTAGATCAACGCGGCGATGCCGAACGACTGGAAGGTCAGGAAGGTCGCCGAGTTGGCATCCCGCGCGACTTTCAGGATGTCCGGAATGGTTGCGGTGAAGGCCACGGTGGTGGAGTGCAGCATCAGGATCACTTCGTTGCTGTAGTAGGGCAACGAACGGCGCAGGGCCGAAGGCATGATCACGTAGGCATACAGCTTCCAGCCCGTCAGGCCATAGGCCTTGGCAGCCTCGACTTCGCCATGGTTCATGCTGCGAATCGCCCCGGCGAAAATCTCCGTGGTGTAGGCGCAGGTGTTCAGGGCGAAGGCCAGGATGGTGCAGTTCATCGCGTCACGGAAGAACGCGTCGAGCACCGGTTGCGCACGGATCGCGG